>JANLPZ010000212.1:0-60771 GCA_031367535.1 Gemmatimonadaceae bacterium | reverse complement strand
GTTGCGCAGGTTGTGAGCACCGCGAAGGGGAATGTGCAGATCGCCGTCCTCGAACGTGAGCGTGCCGCTGCCGTCGGGCTCGAGCCGCCAGCGGAGCGGTTGCATGTGACCGTCGTCGAGGCCCGCGATGACGACCTGCTGGCCATCGCCCGTGACACCAGCTGCAACTTCCGGGTGCGCTGACGGCGTGACGACAACTGGCACACCAACCGTCAGCGCCAGTTCTTCACGCAGCACACCGGCGATGTCGCCGAACCCTTCGAGATGTTCCTCGCCGATCGACGTGATCACCGTCACGTCCGGCGCGATGATCGCGCGCAGCCGCACGATTTCACCGGGACTGTTGGTGCCCGCTTCGACGACGGCGACATCTGCATCATCGGGCAGTGCCAACAGCGTCAGTGGCACACCGATTTCGTTGTTCAGGTTCCCGACCGTGGCATGCACGTCATACGCACCGGCCAGCATGGCAGCGAGCATGGCCTTCGTACTCGTCTTGCCGTTCGAGCCACCGACGGCTATCACCGGCTTTCCCCACGCCTCTCGGCGGAAGTGTGCGAGTGCACCGAGTGCCTCACGCGTGTCGCGCACGACATACGCGGGTACGCCGGTGCCCGCTGCACGCGCCGCATCGCTGACCACGAGCGCCGTCGCACCAGCGCGCACCGCCTGGCCAAGGAAATCGTGGGCATCGAAGCGTTCGCCACTGAGCGCAACGAACAGCGTGCCTGGTGTGATGGTGCGCGTGTCCGTGCTGACGGCGCCGAATTCGCGCGCGCCGGTTGGCAGTGGCGCGGTCGCGCACGAGGCAAGCGCCTGTGCGACACGATCCATCGTCCAGAAGACGCTACCGGTCGACGTGAACGGGACGTCGCTGGCGAGCGGTGCGCGTGGCGCCGTCATCGGCCCGCCGTCAGTTCTGCCACGATCTGCGCCTCATCGAACGGGTAGCTGGTTGTCCCGCGAATCTGATACGTCTCGTGTCCCTTGCCTGCGAGCAGCACGAGATCGTTCGGCCCAGCGAGTTCCACCGCACGCGCGATCGCCGTGCGCCGATCCTCCTCACGCAGCGCCTTCTCCGCGGGCATTCCGGCGACGACGTCGTCAATGATTCGCTGAGGATCCTCGGTGCGCGGATTATCACTGGTCACGATACACACGTCGGCGAGTTCAGCGGCGACCTTGCCCATCAGTGGCCGCTTGCCGCGATCACGATCACCGCCGGCGCCGAACACCACGATCACCTTGCCGCTCGCGAATGGCCGCACGGATTGCAGTGCACGTTCGAGCGCGTCAGGCGTATGGGCGTAGTCGCGCAGTACCGCGGGCGAGGCGCTCAATCGCTCGAGCCGTCCCGACACCTGCGGCATCGACGACAACCGCTTGGCGATCGTCGCGAGCGATGTGCCGAGAGCAAATCCGACCGCGGCGACACCAACCGCGTTCTCGACCTGAAAATCGCCGAGGAGCGGCAGATGCACCTTGGCCGGCGCGGTGGCAGGCACGTGCAACGTGAACGTGCTGCCACTCGGTGTGAACTCGGTCCGGCGCGCGTACACCTCGGCGACATGCGCACCCGCGGAAAATCGTGTCACGGGATGCGACGTGGCAGGCAGGTCGGCCCACGCCGGAACATCGGCGTTGAGAATCACCTGTCCGTGCGCAGTGAGTTGATCGAGGAGCATCGCCTTCGCCGCGAAGTATCCCTCCATCGAGCCGTGGTAGTCGAGATGATCGCGCGTGAAGTTCGTGAACAACGCCGCATCGAAGCGCAGGCCGTCGAGGCGGCGCTGGTGCAGCGCGTGCGAACTCGCTTCCATCGCCACCCAGTGCACTCCGACGTCCACCAGCTCGCGCAGCAGCTTCTGCAGCTCGATTGGTCCAGGCGTCGTGAGGCCGCTGCCGCCCGGATGCACGGTGGCTTCAGAACCGATCAGCACACCGAGGGTGCCGATGGACGCTGCGGGTGCGCCCTCGTTCGACAGCAGATGCCGCAACATGCTTGCGGATGTGGTCTTGCCGTTCGTGCCGGTGATGCCGACCAGCCGAAGCGACGATGCCGGCGATCCGTACCACGCAGCGGCCGCCACCGCGACCGCGCGTCGCGAATCGTTGACGATGACGGCGGGCAGCGATGTCGCATCGGCATCGACGACGATCGCCGCCGCTGCGCCCTGCGCTGCAACCTGCGTCAGGAACTCGTGACCATCGCGCGCGCTGCCACGCACCGCGACGAACAGCGTTCCATTCGATGCGGCGCGCGAATCGGCCGTGATCGATGTGAGCGTCTCAGGCAGTGCCCCGCGCACGCCGACCAAAAGGCCGGCCTGCTGCAGCGCATTCACGATGTCGCGTGACCGGACTGGTGCCGTCATGGCGTACGATGGAGCCGAACCATCGTCCCAGGCACAGCCGACGTGCCGGCCGCCGGTGACGTTCCGCCACCGGCAAGCGTATCGATCACGACGCGGAACCCTCGTTCATGCAACGCAAAGAGCGCGGCACGCATCGACAGACCGGCGACCTGCGGCACGGCGTGCGCGGCGGCCGGCGGCGCTGGTGCGGCACGCCGTTCCGGTGCGATCGCCATCAGATACGGCACCGCGCCATCGCTGACCTCCGTTCGCGCGCGACGTGGTGCGGCCGCCACGACTGCCGTCGCGACCGCATCGGTTGTATCAACGCCGGAGTCCGCCGGAATCGGAACGGGAATCACCTGCGCGGCCAGCGCCCGACGATCGATCGCGGTGCGCGTCGACGCAAACGCACCTTCGATGATCGCCTTCAGAATCGGCGCGGCCACCAGACCGCCGTACACCTGCCCACCGCGCGGGCGATCGAGCTTGGCGAGAATCACCAGTTGCGGTGCGTCGGCCGGAAAGAGACCGACGAAACTCGCGGTGTAGTCGCCCGAGTTGTAACTGCCGTCACGCAGCAACTTCGTGGTACCCGACTTGCCGGCCAGCGCGAACTTGGTCAGCGACGCACTCTTGCCCGTGCCTTCGGTGATCGTGTGCTTGAGCAGTTCGCGCATGCCTCGCGCGACCGCCGGCGAGAACACGCGGCGCACCACACGCGGATGATGCCGCCAGCGCACCGTACCATCCGGACTGCGGATCTCCCGCACGAGTGTCGGCTCCATCAGCAGTCCGTCATTCGCGATCGCAGCGTACGCCAGCGCGAGCTGCAACGGTGTGACCGTGAGCTCGTAGCCCATCGCCATCGAGGATGGCGTGAACTGATCCCAGCGACCGAGCGCGCGCAGTCGTCCCGGCGACTCACCGGGATATGACAACCCGGTGTAGGCGCCGAAGCCCAGGTTTCTGAGCAGTTCGTAGTGTTCGCGATTCGACATGCGATCACGGAGCGTGACGATGCCGATGTTGCTCGATTGCGCGAGCACTTCGGTGACGCTCATCCTCGGCGCGATGTGCGCATCGGTGATCTTGCGAATGCCGCGATAGTTCAGCGATCCGTTGAAGGTGTTGATCACTTCATCGGGGCGAGTACGGCCATCGGCGATCAGCTGCGCCACGATGAACGGCTTGAGCGTCGAGCCAGGTTCGTATGGATCGGTGACAGCCGTCAGCTTGGTGACGACACCAGTACGTGTGCGGCTCGCCAGCGCGACGATTTCACCGGTGCGCGGATCGAGCACGACGACGTCACCACCGTCGGCATCGTTCGCCGCCACCGCGCGTTCGAGCGCCTGCTCGGCGATGTCCTGCACGCCGTAGTTGATCGAGAGCGTGAGTTCACTGCCGGCGATCGGAGCGATCATCGGTGCGTCCGGTGATTCGAGACGATCACCGCGACCCGTCTTGATCAGCTGGCGCGTACCGGTGACACCCTGCAGCAACGAATCGAGTGCGAGTTCGAGCCCGCTGATGGGGTGATCACCATCCAGCCCGCCGACGACCGCGCGCACACCGCGGGACTGGATCGCCATCAGGCGTGCCATTTCGTACGTGGCATACACACCGCGCATACCGATCATCGGGCCGGCATCGGACAACGGATAGCGGCCGGGCAGGTTGACCCACTTGCGTGTGGTATCGAGCGCGCGACGCGCATACGGCTGCGGTGCGTGAAGTTTCTGCAGCGTGCGAGCGAGCGCGGCGCGATCCTCCTTGCGCACTTCTTTCGGGGCCACGTTGAACGACACGAGCTCGCGACTCTCGACCAGCGGCATGCCCGTCGCGTCGATCATTCGACCACGCGGCGCCGGCAGTCGCTCGAGTCGCGTCTGCTGCCGGTTGGCGAGGTCTGCCCACTTCTTGCCATTCAGCA
This sequence comes from Gemmatimonadaceae bacterium, assembly GCA_031367535.1. Classification (GTDB taxonomy): domain Bacteria; phylum Gemmatimonadota; class Gemmatimonadetes; order Gemmatimonadales; family Gemmatimonadaceae; genus JACMLX01. Next base: position 56,481 of record JANLPZ010000212.1, on the reverse strand, counting down.
GCTGGACGTGTGCGGCCTTGGCGAGGATCGCAATGGCGAACAGCGCCACGCCCCACTCGACCAGCGTGAAGCGATCGCGCAACCCGCTCAGTCGTTCACGGAGCGACATGTGGAGCCTCCGTGACCTGTAGATCGATGACCTGTGTATCCGACGGCACACGCATGCCGAGCGTGGACTCGACCAGCGGTGCGAGGCGAGTGCGACTGGAGGCGGAACGGATGTCCGCTTCGAGCTTGATGACTTCGCCGCTCAGTTGTGTGCGTGTGCGCTCGATGCCGCTGAGGTCACGCTGCAACGCACGTCCGTAGGCGCGTCGCGCGATGATGGCCACGGCGACGACAAGCGCGCCAAGCAGCGCCAGCAGTGCGGTGGTGCGCCCGCGGCGCTTCGGGGCTACTCGGCGCGCTGCCATATGCGAAGATGCGCGCTGCGGGCGCGAGGGTTGAGCGCAATCTCGCCGGCGTCGGCGAGAATGGCCTTGCGTGTAAGCAGCGTGCCAAGCGCGACGCCATCACACTGGCAGAACGGCGCGCGGGGTGGACAGGTGCAGTCGGTGCTCCAGTCGCGGAAGGCATGCTTCACGAGACGGTCTTCACCGGAGTGATATGCCATCACCAGAAAGAGTCCACCGGGGGAAAGCCGGTCGCGCAATGCGGGGAGGGCACGCGTGAGACCAGCCAGTTCATCGTTCACGGCGATTCGAAGCGCCTGAAACAGCCGCGCAAAATCGGACGGGCCGCTGCGTGCACCAAGCGTCGCGCGAATTGCATTGACAAAATCATCACTGACCGTGAATGGGCGCAATACGCGACGCTCGACGACGACGCGCGCGAGGCGATGCGCGCGGGGCTCGTCGCCATACGCACGGAACGCCTGCACCAGGGTTTCATCATCGGCGGTGTTGAGCCATTCGGCGGCGCTCTGTCCGCGCGCGTCCATACGCATGTCGAGCGGCGCACCGACACGGAACGAAAAGCCGCGCGCATCGTCGTCGAGCTGATGTGATGACACACCGAGATCGAGCAGAATCGCCTCGAACGTCCGTCCGGTGAGCGCCGGCACCGTGTTCACATCGGCGTAATTGCACTGCACGATGTCGAGTGTACCGCGGCGCAGGTCGTCCGCGAGTCGTTCACTCGCCACAGCGATGGCCGCGGGATCACGATCGAGCGACGTGACACGTTTGCCGGCGCCGAGCAGTGCTGCGGTGTGACCGCCTCCGCCGAGTGTGCCATCGAGCACGGTGACGGCCGACCGACACGCGCGCAACACAGCCTCCACCAGCACCGGGGCGTGGTAGGACGTGGCAAATGCGAGCGCAGTGTTCGAATCGTTCGCAGCGAGCATGCAGACGGTCTGTGGGGGGCCAGCGAGGACAATCTAGCCACGAATCGTCTTCAAACGTGCGACGTGCTGGCGAATGCGGACCGCAACGCAAAGCGCCCACCGATGAGGATCGGTGGGCGCTTTGCCATCAGGACGGACTGCGCTGTCGCAGCCGTCGATCAACGCACAACACGCATCCTTACTTGCAGACCGCTTTCTCGGTCTGCGCCTGAGCCGGGAGCAGCGCAGCGAGCGCCTGCATCAGCTGACCAGCGGCCTGTGGAGCAAAACGACCGCCGGCTGGCACGTTGACCTGTGCGATCGCCAGTTGCTCACCGGATGCCTTGACCATCTGGCAGTTCTTCGCCTCGCCACCAGCCTTCAGCAACGCCTGTCCGCGACGCAGTGCAACGGTGCCGAGCAGAAACTTGGCCTGCTGCCCGCGCTCCGGACTCGTGGCATTGGCATCGGCCATCTTCAGGAAATTGACGACGTTGGTCCAATCCGCATCGGTAGCGTCGGGCTTGGCGGCGATTTCACGCTGCGCCTTGTTGCCAAGGTCCAGCGCCACATCACCGACCAGCGTGCTGTCGGGGCCCTTGTCGGCGATCAGCAACGCAGCATATGCGCTGTCGGGCCTTTTCAGATCGTTGAACAACTGCGCCAACTGCAGCTGGCCCTTCTCCACTTTCGGATCGAGCGTCAGCGCCTTTCTGAGCGTCTCGATTGCCTGCTGCGTCTGGCCAGCAGCCCGCTGTGCCTGCGCCGAGACGACGAGGAGGCTCGCGCTTTCCGGGAACTTCGCGACGCCCTGCGCGATGACTTCAGCAGCCTTGGCCGGCTGGCTGTCCGCCTGATAGGCAGCAGCCATGCGGAAGAAGTAGCTCGTGTCGGACATTGCCGTATCAAGCGTGGCCAGTTCCGTTCCCGTCTTGATCGCGGCTTTCGTCTCACGTGCGGCCAGTTCGACGAGGAACTGGGTGCGCATCAGCGCCGCGTCGCCCGGATTTTCTTCAACGGCCTTGCGAATGATCGGAAGTGCGACGCCCGGGTTGCCCGCGCCGGCGATTGCCTTGGTGACGTCGTCGACGAGGCGTGTGTTGGTCGGGTCGGCGGCGATCAAGCCCGTGTAGGCCTGAATCATCTTGTTCGCATTTGCAGTGTCGCGCGGATTGGCGAGGTTGCGACGGCGATAGATGTCACCGGCGATCGACAGGGCACGACGGCTGCGCGAGTCGATAGCCAGAATTTCCTCGGCCATCGCGAGCTGGGCTTCGTCGGTGGCCTTGGTCTCGAACATGGCGTTCAGCAGGCACGTGCGCGCGATGACAGCCTTCGGGAAGAGCGCGATGCCTTCCTTGGCGGAGGCCATTGCCTTGTCCCAGTTCTTGTCGCGAGCGGCGTTGACGCAGTTGCGCTCGGGCACGAGCTGCTTGCGCGCTTCGACCAATTCCGCGGCGAGGAGCTTGGCCGCGTCACCAGCCTTGGAACCGGAGGCCGTGGTCAGCGGCTGCGCGAGTGACGGATCACGCACGAGATGCAGCGTGGCATCGATGCGCCAGGCTTCGCCTTCCTTGCGGACGGTACCCTGAACGAATTCGTCCGCACGCAGCTGACGGCCAAGTTCGCGCGCATCATTCGATGAGAGCGGCTCGTCCTTCTTGTAGCCTGATGCCTCGAGCACCGCATTGATCTCGGCGCTCGGAATCTGCCACAGCTGCTTGTACGGTACTTCGGAGCCCATGCGCGACCGCAGCGCATCGGCCGCCTGTACACCCGTGTTGCCGGCTGCCGCGGTACGGAACGTCAGCACCATCATCCGCGGCGTGTTGGGGTCAGGCGTGCGGGCGACCTGCGCATCGAGGGCGCAGGACATGGTGCCGGCGACGAGACCCAGCCAGGCGATCTGAGGAATCCGGACGCTCACTTACGACCTCCACGATGGTGATGCCAATTGAGCTGCCGCGACGTGCCGCAGCCCCGAGATCTGCAGGTGGGCGAAGAGGGATTCGAACCCCCGACCCCCTGTGTGTAAGACAGGTGCTCTAACCAGCTGAGCTATTCGCCCTACGGACTGCCTACCTCTCTGCACACAACGACACCAGGCCTTCGTGCAGTAGTAGCGTCCTTCGCCGCGAAAAGTGCCCCCCACGGGGAACGAGGGCAAGCGCAAGACGGCGACGAAGTCGCCGTCGGACATGCACTTAACCGGATCGTAACGTTCGGTCGCCGGCATCGGCGAACTGGGGCGTACCGCTGGTTTACTTCAGGATTGCGATCGGGACCAGCACGCAATATCCGACCACGAGCAATACGGGGGCGAACGTAGTTCCGCCGCGGGCAAGGTCGGCGTATCCGAGTGCCAGTGCGGCGGCGGCCAACCCCCACCACAACAAGGGACGACGTGATGTTTCTGATTCTGAGAGTGCCATAAGGTGCTCAGGGTACGCGACCCGCGCGAAAGGGTCAAGCATCGGGGCCGGACGGAGTCGCCGGCGGCCCGATCGCATGCATGAGAGCGTCGAGTACCACGCTTCGATTCGTCAGTTCCGTGATCGCTTCCCGCCGGCGCATCTCTTCCAGCCGAGCCCGCTGCTTTCGTCGACGCGTCCGATAGAGCGGCACGAGCAGCATGGTCAGCGCCAGCGTGCCGATCGCCGAATCCGCTGCCACCGCCAGAAACGCGAAACGCCAGCGCGTGCGCTGCTGCCAGTCGCGCTCGAAATCCGTGGACGTGAGTGCGAATGCGCGTCGCATGGCGAGATCGAAGCTGCGCCGTTCGCGCCAGGCGTCGAGAAATGGTGCCAACCCGTGCACCGGATCGAGTGCGGCCAGATCGCTGACGGCACGCAGTGACAACGCGTATGCGGCGCGCGCGTCGGTCGTGCGCGGACTGGCGAGCATCGTGTCGAGCGCCGCGAGCGACGGCATCCCACGAAACACCAGCGCCGCATTGGTCGAGAGAAAACCCTGCGTGCGTTCTTCACCGGCCGCGAAACTGGCATACCCTTCGTCGAACCAGCGCGGCGTCAGCGCACCCAGATAGTCATACAGCGCAATATGCGCCAATTCATGGCGCAGCACCTGCAACGGCTCGCCCGCATCGGCTGGCGCATTGCGGCCCAGCATCACGATGCGATGCTGACTGACGAACGCGAGCGCGGCGGTCCACGGAAACGCGGCGTGCCCGGCCCACTCGCGAAAGACCGCGGCATCGGGCGCGATCATGATCACGATGTGCGCGGTGGATCGCGGCAGCCACGGGAACGAGTCCCGCGCGACTGCCGCATCGAGCGCCGACGCCGCGAGCACTGCGTCACTGGTGTAGTGAATCACGGTGAAGCGCCCGCGATCGAGGCGCAGGGTGCCGGGTGGTGCGGCACGAGCACGGGTCGTCCAGCTGCACGCCGCAGCGATGAGCAGCCACGCGCCGATCGTGCGGGTCAGGCCACGCGCGAGGGCGCGCCTCCATCGGCAATCGTCGCCAGCATGTCCCGACAGCGCGCGCTCCATGGATTGAACTTGTTGACCTCCGCGCCCTTCCGCCACGCAGCAATTGCATCGTCGGTGCGGTCGGCAAACCAGAATACCCGGCCAAGTTCAAAACGGGCCTCGATCAGATTCGGGCCCAACTCGATGGCACGCAACAGCGATCCGATCGACTCGGCGTACTGCTGCAACTCGAAGTGCACCAGACCGAGGTAGTAGTGCGCGTACAGCGTCGCCTTGCGATCGGAGTCCAGTTCGATGGCGCGCGCAAGATGCTGCATCGCCGTGTCATAGTGCCGACGGCGGAGATGGACATAGCCGACATTGATGTGCGCCAGCGCGTGATCCGGCACACGATCGAGCACCTGTTCGAACAACGCCATCGCCGAATCGAACTTGCCCTGCGACATCTGCGCCCAGCCGAGCAGCGTTTCCGCATGTGCATCGCCGGGATTGAGCGCGAGCGCCTTCTCGAGGGCCTGCTCGGCACCGACGTAGTCACCGGTGGCGATGCGACTCCAGCCGCGTTCGACGAAGGTCGATGCGTTCAGTTCATCGATGACGCGCGGCTGACCCGACACCGGGTGTGAGCTGTGCGCCTTGACCGCGTCGACGTGCGCGAGATGCTCGTCGCCAGCGACCGGGTCGGCGACCACGGCGACCGCCGCACTCGACTCTGCGCGCGCCGGTCGTGTCGGATCAGCCGACGGCGCCGGCGGCGCGGCAGGGCGCGGCTGCGGCGAGATGGAGGGCGTTCCGAGCGGCGTCAGCGACGAGGTCGCGTTGGCGGAGAAACGGCCCTTCCAGGCATCCACCAGCCGACGCACCTCGCCCTGCAACTGCTCGAGCAACTGTGCGTGCTCTTCCACAGCGCGATGCAGCAGGAAGATGCGCTGCTTGAGTACGACGCCGTTGTCGGATTCCGCGTCCTCTGCCGCCAGTTCGCGCGCGAGGGCGTCCACCTGCGCACGCAGGAGGCTCAGCACGTCTTCCGCTGAGGGGGGCAGGATCGTCACGAGCGCTCCAGAGGACAACAACAGTTCGACGATGCCGACGCTCTGTCGAGCGCGGCAGCGGAACACAACAGTATCGGTTCGTTGGCGCGCTTCACAGCCACCGCTCGCCATCTCGGATGGTGCGAACCATGACGCGCTGCGTGGACGGGTCAACCACCACTGACCGGCCGACGTGTCCTCCAACATCCTCGACACGAATCGGAACGCTCGCGTCCGCCAGAGCGGTTCGTGCCGCGCGAACGGTGCTGCCCGCGAGGTCGTGCATGAAGTCTGATGGCACACTCGGGAACATCGACGCGCCGCCGATCAGCGCCGCAGCAAATGGGGCTGAGGCACCGCGGTCGCGCAGCACACTGACCAGCGCGGGCACCGCCGTGTCGGCGTATTTCGACACCGCCTCCATTTCGTCGTCACGCACCGGCAGCATGCAGTGCGCGAGCGCCGCGAGCTGCTGCCTCGGCGCGAAGATGACGATCGCGACGCAGGAGCCAAGTCCGACGGTTCGCAGCCGTTCGTGGTGGTGCGCGACGTCCATCCGTCCCATCGGGACCGTGATGGTCCGTGCGACGTCCGCGCGCTCAGGCGCGAGCAGCGGCGCCAGAAGTGTGGTCACGACGCACGCCGGATGGCATCGAGACTGACCTGCGCCTGTCGATTGCCGGGATCCAATTCGAGCACGCGATGCCAGCAGCGCTCCGACTCGCCCGTTTCACCGCGCTGATAGCGCAGTTCACCGAGCTTGAGATAGATGTCCGGACCGAGCGCGGGCTCGAGTCGCACCGCACGCTGATACGCTTCCATCGCGTCGTCGAATCGTGCCACGCGATAGGCGAGATCGCCGACGGTCTTCTGAAATGGCGCGAGGTTGGCGGCGTGCAGCATGCCGCGTTCAACGGCGGCCGCAGCGGCCGTGAGTGCGCCGCGCGTCAGCATCAATGCGGCGTAGTTGGCGTGCAGCACACCGACGGACGGATGTGTGCGAATGCCTTCCTCGAGCAGCGCCTGCGCCTGATCCGCGTCGTCGCGTGCGGCCGCCACCAGCGAGGCGTAGTGAAACCACACGGCCGGCGGCGCATCACCCTCGAACCGCGTGCGCGCGGTCGCGAGCATCTGGTCCGCACGCGCATAGTCGCCCAGTCGGAAGGCGTGCAATGCGCGCGACAACTCGACCTGCGGCGATGTCTGCTGATTCAGTCGTGCGGCGCGTTCGAGCATACGCGCTGAATCGAGATCGCGACCGAGTCCCTCATACGCCAGTGCGAGGTGATGCAGCATCGTCGCCGTCGCATCGTCGAGCTGCGCGAGCGGTTCGAGCCAGCCCACCGCGTCGTCCCATTCTCCCTGCTTGAGCGCGAGCAGGCCAAGCTGATGTCTTGCCGTCGGATCGTTCGGTGATGCTTCGACGACGCGCCGGAATTCACGCGCCGAGTCGTCGATCATGCCGGCCTTGGCGAGCGCGAGGCCCATCTTGAGCGCCTTCTCCGCCGTGCTGGCGCCGTAGTCGCTCTCCTCGTTGCGACCGGCGTCGGCATTCGCGACCTGTACCAGCAGGCCCTGCATCGCCAGTTCGTAGAGCGCCTTGCCGACGCTGAACTCACCGAGGCCAGAGCGCTCGATCACGGCGCGAATGGTGCGGCGGCCATCGAGCAGATGCGCGACTTCCGCCAACTCGCCGGACAGCGGTTCGGAGACGCCAGCGCGCGCGGCATCCATCTCGAAGACGAGATCGAATGTCGGGAAACGCCGCTCGACGAGTGCCCACTCATCCACGCGACGCGCGCCTTCCATCAGCAGCGATTCGGGATTGATGGAGGTCGTCAGCTGCCGGCCGTCGGGATGCACATCGGGCTCGAACGTCCAGATACCCTGCGTCCACGTGAAGAGCGAGAACACTGCTTCCTCGACGAGGACGCGCAGTTCCCTGTCGACGATTTCGCGTGCGACGAACCCGGATTCGACGAGCAGCTCACCGACTCGGCGACCCGGCGCCTTGACCTGCTGGCGCAAGGCGTCGTCGAGCTGCTCCTTCGTGATGTGGCCGCGCTTGACGAGCGAATCACCGAGTCGGTCGCGGCGATTGACGATCGCGCCGAACGAGATCTTCCCGTTCTGGAAGAAGACGGATCCGAACTTGGTGCCGTCGACGATACTGAGACAGCCGGTCTTCTGGCCCAGCGCGAGCAACTGCAGCACATCCGGGAAACTCGCCTCCTTGAGGCTGCCGCGAATGGCCATCAGTCCACGTCCTCGATCAACCGTGCGGTGAGATCGGGCCAGCGATGCACGAAGTTCTCCGGGTCACCCATGAGGTGTTTCACAAGCTTGCGCGACGTGGACGCGCCATCGAGTTCAGCGGCCACGAATGTCGCCGTGATCGGTGCGCCAGCGAGTGTCGCAGCGGCGTGCAGCCGACGTGCAAGGGTGATCACATCGCCGATCGAGCGCGCGGTACGATCCGCAAGCTGGGCAATGACAGCGTCAGTGACCATTGTATTGTGCGCCTGGAAATAGGCGCCGAAAATGGCGGCGCGCTGCGATTCATCGGGCGCACCGAGTTCGACGATCAAGCCTTGCGCAAACCGTGTGCGCAATCGGTCTTCGAGCGTCGCGAGCTGGTTCGGCGGCACGCTCGACGTGAGCACGACCTGTCGTCCGGCGCTCTGCAACGCATTGAAGAGATGGAACAGTTCATCCTGCGTGCGTTCCTTGCCCGCCACTGCCTCGATGTCATCGAGCAGCAGCGCACCGGCGTTGCGATACCGTGCGCGCCACTTCTCGACCGCTCCTTCGCGCAACGCGGTGATGAGCTGTTCGGCGAATGCGGACGCTGACACACAGGCGACCGTCTGCACGCCGCCGGCGATCAGCGCGTTGCCGATCGCGTGCAGCAGATGTGTCCGACCGCTGCCTGACGGACCGGTGATGACGAGTGGCACATACTGCGTGCCCGGCGCGTCGACCACCGCCCGTGCGGCGCGCAACGCCATCTGGTTGGCGCGCCCTTCGTGCAGGCGATCGAAGACGAGGGATGGCTCCGGACGTGGCGGCGGTTCGATGGACGACACGGCCTGCTGCACCAGTGCGTGCGCTTCCTTGACGCGCTCGGGATCGCGGAAAATCGGGTTGCCGGAGATCGTGGTATCCGCGGCCGAACCCTGACGCTCGAGATCGCGCAGATATTCGACTGCCGCACCGAAGGTGGCGAGCAGGCCCTCGACATCCGGCGCCTCACGCAATTGCAGCGCGCGATCGAGCACCGACACACTGATCCCCTCGGCACGCCAGCGTGCCGCAGCGTCCGCGAGGCGGACACGCCATTCCTCCACCTGTTCGACGACGGCGGTCGCGACTTCCGCCACGAAGGTGTCGTAGTCGCCGGTGTCGCGATTGAGCAGATCCGCTTCCGCATACAGCGCCGGCGTGCCGAGCGGCGTCGGACGCGCGCCAACCAGGCGACGGACATCGGCGACACCGATCGCGGCGTCGCTCATGCCCTGATGCGCGAGCAAGCGATTCAACCCACCCTGCAGTTCGCGGATGTTCGAGAAATCGACGCGAGCGAGTTCCTCGAGCACACCATCGCGAAAGCGCGACGAGCGCTCGCCCTGCAGCTTCTGCAGAATGGCAACGCGCGTCTCGTAATCGGGAATGCCGACATCGACGATCAGGCCACCCGTCAGGCGCGTGAGCAGGCGATCAGTGACGTCGGTGATTTCATCCGGCGGCCGATCACTGGTCATCACGATCTGCGTGCCGCGACCTTGCAGCACGTTGAACAATCGCAGCAGTTCACCCTGCACTTCCGCGCGACCGGTGAGGAATTGCACGTCATCGAGCAGCAGCACACCAGCGGACTCGTAGCGCTTCTTGAAGGTGTCCAGTCGGCCGCCCTGCAGCGCCTGATGGAACTCCTCCATATAGTCATCAAGCGCGACATACTCGACGCCAAGGGACGGTTGCTTGTCCTTGGCGGAGTGGCCCACCGCATGCATCAGGTGCGTCTTGCCGAGGCCCGACGCACCGTACACGAACAATGGGTTGTACAGCACGCCCGGCGCGTCGGCCACCGCCTTGGCAGCGGCGACAGCGAGGCGGTTGGACGAGCCAGTGACGAAGGTGTCGAAGCGGAGGCGTTGATCGAGTTTCATTGAGTCTGCGGTGTCCAGCCAACGACGACTGGCCTACCGGATTGGGCACTTGAGCCTGCTTGCCGTCGACCCGCTCGCGCGACCACGCTCAGTCGCGCGACGCACACGATTACCCCAGACTCTGTGCGAGTCGGCGCATTGTGAGGCGAAGCAAACCCAGATTCGCCCACGGCTCGGCGACGGTCACCAGCAACAGGTCGCCGTGCGGCACCGCGCAGACCCGACCGCGCTCGCCTTCCAGATGCAGAAACCCCGGCTGCGTACCATCCGCTGCTGTGGCAGCCTGAGCGGCACGACTGTAGAGCCGCGCCGTGAGTGCCGCGATGGCATCGGCGTCTGTCCCGACATGCACATTCCCATCGACGACGATCCCATCGGCGCGTGACACGATCAGGGCCGCGTGGACGCCGGCGGTGTGCATCAGTTCGTCAATCACGATATCGTAGCGCGCCATGGCCGGGTCCCTCAGAATCCGTCAGCCGCGGCTCGCGCCGTGGCCACCCGGAGAAGTGCCCGCACGCGACCGATCGGCACATGCGGCGCAACGCTCAGCACGGTCAACGAGCCCGCCGGCGCCGGCGCGAGCGCCAGTGAGTCGCCCGCAGTCTCGAGCACCAGTGCGTGCCACGCGCCGAGGTTGAGATGCTTCATCGCCTTGGCCGCGTCGTCACCGACACCGGCCACGGCGGCCGCCATCGCCTCGAGCACGCCCATGTCATCGCTTGGCTGCGGGCTGGCCAGCAGGAGACCGTCGGCGTCGGCAACCAGCGAGCGCACCACTTCCTGACGGGTTGGCGTCGCGATGGAGACCGAAAAGCTGGGAATTGCGGCATAGCTCGCCGTCGGGTACGCGGCGCCGGTGGCCCGCGTCGGTGGCGCTACCGGCGCGTCGGCGTGGCCGTTGGTGCGCGGCGATGGAACGCTGCCGTTTGACGCACCAGAGGTCGGCGTCGGGTTGTGCAACCGCGCGCGCTCCCAATAGGCGGAGGCGGCATTGAGATCACCACGCGCCTCGGCGATCCTCGCGAGGACGCTCAGTGCGGGACCGTGCGTGGGATGGCGCTCGAGACCCCGAACCGCCAGTCGTTCAGCGGTTTCGAGGTCGCCCTGCTGTCGCAACGCTTCGGCGAGGTCCGCAAAGGCGAGGCTCTGCGGGTCGGTGGCAAGTTCGTTGCTCCAACGGCGGATGTCGTCAGCTGCCGGCATGGGCGGAGATCAGTTCCTGGAGTTGTGCCGCAGCATCGCGAGCGATTCGCACCCGGGCCGCGTCCGGCGCCGTGGGTGCAGCCTCAAGATAGTGCTCCCACGCGTTCAGTGCGGCACCATACTCACCGCGCCGCGCCGCAACATACCCATACTGCTCCTGCGCTTCCGGCAACAGCGGATCGAGCTGCACGGCGATGCGGACTTCCTCCGCCCAGTCGTCGGTGCGACCCAATCCGAGCAGGGCGCGGCCCGCCAGCACGTGCGCCGCGGCGCTGCGCGGTGCGTGTCCGATAGCGGTGCGCGCCGCGGCCAGCGCCGCTTCAAAGCGCGACTCGGCCAATGCACGCCGCGCCTGCGCCGTGAGGTGTGCCACGCCCGCCATCGCATCGCCATTCTCGGCGGCGGTCGTCTTCGCGTCGGTCGTCAGCACGCCGAGGCCGATCCAGCGCGAGATCCAGCGCGCAGTCTCGAACACGCGCATGCCCGCTGCGCTCGCGACCTGACGCACGGTGCGGCAGCCATCGACACACGACAACACTCGCCAGCCATCGGCGGGCACCGCGAGTTCACCGTCTCCATCAGAATCGCAGACTACCGGAAGCGCGCCAAGTGAACCGATACGCGACTCGATGGCGGGCCACTCATCACGGCGGCGCGCGGCGTCGAGGAACAGTTCCTCACCGGAGAGATGCAGCGTTGTAGTGGGTTCGAGCGCGCTGGCCGATTCCGAGTCACTGAACGAGAACGATCCTTCGGCGAACGTCGTGAGTTCGAAACAGAGATCATCTATCAGGCGACGCGCGACGGTATCGCGCGTGCGACCGCTGATCACGCCAGCCTCGACCAGACCATCGACGAGTGACCGCGGTGGCGTCTGCTGACTGGACCACCTGGCGGCGATGACGCGATCATCGGCATCGATCAATCCCGATTGCGACAATGCGCTGAGCAGCGGCTCCGGGTCGTCGTCCCAACGTGCGGCCGTGACAGCGCCATCGGTGAATCGCAGAATGGCGCCACGCGCACCGGCGCCGCCGGAGACGCGCAGCGCACCGGTACGGCGGCCGCCCGCGAGCAGTTGGATGACTTCCGCCAATCCGAGATCGCGCAGTGCGCCTTCGAGTGCCATCAGCCGCTCACCGTGCGCACCGAACCAACCGTGATGGGCGTTTGCGGGACTTGCGCGTCGTCATGTTCGGCGAGTGCAATCCGTGCGCGCGTGCACCAACGATCATCCGACGGCACGGCAGCCGCGACACGCCAGTGTTGCAGCGCTTCAGACTCGCGCCCTGCACGCAGCGCCATGAACCCCTGCAACGTGCGCACACCGGGATGATCCGCCGCCACTGCTGCACCGCGCGAAATGGCACTCATCGCCTGCTCTTCACGACCGAGTGCGAGCAACGCCTCAGCCAGTGCGACGAGCAGGTCAGCATCACGCGGATTGGCGCGCAGCGGACGCACGAGCGCCTGCATTGCGTCACTCGGTCGCCCGAGATCGACACGCAGTTCGGCCAATGCACGCGCCGCATCATGGAACGTCGGCACACTCTCGAGCGCGCGCAGCAGTTCGACCTCGGCGTCCTGCACGCGACCGTCATCGCGCAGCAATGCGGCGAGTCCCACACGCACCTGGGCCAGATCCGGATCGCCGGCGAGCGCAGTACGCAGAGCACTTTCCGCGCTGCGCACCACGACGGGCGCGAGTTGGGCCGGCGCGACGGCGCGCAGACTGGCGGTGTCACGCTGCGCGACCGCGACCGGTGGCATGCCCGTGCCGGTGACGCGCGCGATCGGGATCACCGGCGTGCGACGGATCACGTGCTGATGAGCGCCGGTGAGCGACACCGGCGTACCGCCGCGACGCAACGCAACCCAGGCACCAAGCGGCGTGCGTCGTCTGTCGTTGTCCGCTGCCGTCGGCACTGCCGCACGCATCGGATGTGCAGGCGTATGGCCAGTCAGCACGACGCTCTGCTCCGACGTGACCATCGGCTGCGGCGCACCACTGAGCATCATGAGTGCCATTGCATCACCACTCACCGCTTCCCTGGCCGCTACCTCGAGCGCGACATCGGGCAACTCGGGTTCCAGCACGAGCAGAAAACGGAAAGGCGCAAATTCACTTTCGAAGGTCATCGCACGCTTCATGGTGCGCACGCCATCCTGATAGCGTCCCAATTGCGAGAGCGTGAACGCCAGATGGAACGCGGCATCAGCGCTCTCGGGCGCGAGCGCCGCGGCCCGCTCGAATGCACTGCACGCCTCATGCAGGCGACGCAATTCGCTGAACGCCACGCCCACGCCAATCCAGGCACGCGCATTGTCCGGATCCGCTTCGGTGACGCGACGGAATCCTTCGAGGCACTCGGCATGTCGCCCGAGCTGGCGCATGACCCACGCCGCATTGAGTCGCGCCGCCAGTTCGACACGCGACGAGCCGCGCACACGCTGAAACGCATTGAGCGCGTCAACGGGACGCTGATCGAGCGACTCCAGCACGCCGAGCACCAGATACGCACTGCCGACATCGCCGGCGCAGGCGAGCGCGACATCCAGAGCAACGCGCGCCTCCGCGAGATCGCCATTGCGCAGCAGTGTGGCAGCACGCGCGACGAGCGGCGCAGCGACACCCGGCTCCGACGCGGCCGCGTCAGCATATGCTGCCGCCGCGAGCGCCCACTCCTCGCGCATCAGTCGCGTCTCGGCGACGGCGATGTGCACCTGCGAGGCCGGTTCGCCGCGATTGAGTGCGGTCTCGAATTCCGCGAGCGCTTGATCGTAGTAGCCGGTGTTCCGGTAGGCGATGCCGAGGTTGAGGTGCGCGCGCCCGTCGTTCTCGCCGGCACTGCGCGCGACGGGCTTCACCGGTCGCGCATCGAGCGTCAGGTTCATGTCGACGCGTGCCAGATTCGGATCGAGCTGCAGCGCGCGCTGTGCCGCGGCCTGCGCTTCCTCGAGCTGGCCCATGTCGCCAAGCACGAAGGCGAGCAGATGCTGTGGCCAGGCTGCTGACTCGTCGATGGCGAGTGCTCGTTCGAGCGCGCGGCGCGCGGCGTCGGTCTTGCCGCGACGATACAGGATCTCGCCGGCGAGTGCGTGCAATGCCACGTCTTCGGGTGCAATCGCGAGCGCCCGATCGAGCCACGCCGAGGCCCGATCGGGATAGCCGAGCGCCTGCTCGACGAGCGCGATTTCGCGCAGGGCGGTGAGGTCATCCGGCGTGCGATCGAGCAATTCGCCGAGCACCGTGGCCGCATCGGCCGGGCGACCGAGACGCGCGTGCCATTTACCGAGGGCGAGAGCCGTCGTGACATCGTGCGGCTGCTGACGCAGCGTGTCGGTGAGCAGCTTGACACGCTCGGCATCGACGGCGGTGCGAGCCCCAAGCTGCAGCAGATTCTGCGCGGCCAGTGTCATGCGCGCATCGACATCGAGCGCGCGCTCGAAACAGGCGGCGGCTTCGTGCGCGAGGCCGTGGCGCGCGAGCATCACGCCGCAATTGTTCTGCGCGCCCGCGTTGCCCGCCGGTACCCGACGCGCAATTGCGCGCAGTCGGTCCGATTCGCGGATCGACAGGACCGGCACGGACTGCGGGGTCACCGACATGGCTGCGATGTGTCGGCTGCGATCAGGCGAGGTTGATCGCGTGCAGAATCTTCTGCAGCGAGCCGTTATCGGGGAGCAACAGGAAATAGCCCCGCAGCGCCTGGCCGTCGTCACGCATCTGGAATTCACTCTCGACGCAGAATACAGCGTCGCGCCCATCACCGAACTGCAGGAACGCAGAACTCAGCACGGCACTCGCCATGTCGACCGCAAGCACGGGCGGCGACGGGAGCAGCATGAGGTGCATGAAGTCGGCGAGCGCGTTGAGATACGCGCCGCTCAGAATGTTGCCGCATTCCTTCAGCGCACTCTCTTCGAGCAGCGCGATCGACGGCGACGAGCCGCGCGGACGCTGCAACATCATTTCAGCGAGACGGCAGGCCGTGTGCTCCGGAAAGACGAGCAGCGAACGCCCGGTGAGATCGCCGAGCATCTGCAACAGCACCACCGCCACCGCGTCTTCCGGGTTCGTGACGACATGGCCCGGCACTTCATCGAGGCGCGCGATCGTGATCGTCGGCACCTTGATCATGATCGACTGGCCCGTCATGGTGGACAGTGCGGTGGCAGCGTGTCCGGCGCCGATGTTGGCCACCTCGCGCAGCGCATCGAGCTGATCGGGCTTGAGACTGCGAACGTCGCGGGTAGCCAGCATCAGGGCAGCGTGTTGATGTCCAGAATGAGCGACGGTGTCCCGTCGGGAAGGATCGTGCCCCCGCTGAACATCGCAGCTGCGCCGCGCACTTTCTGCAGCGGCTTGACCACGATCTCCTCGTGCGACGTGCAGGCGTCGACCAGCAACGCCATCCGCCCTGTGGCGCCGTCAAGGACGACCAGATGACCCGAAACGTCATCGGACGCAGGGATCCCCAGATGTGAGCGCAGGCTCACCAGCTTCAGGCGTTCACCCGCGATGTCGACCACATGTCGCGACGCGTCATCGCGACGCGGTGACACATCACGCAGATATGTCGCATGCACCATCGCGAGCGGGATCGCGTAGGTCTCGTCGGCGACGCGGACGATGAGCGCACGTAGCATCGCGACGCTGAGTGGCAAACGGATCGTGATCGCCGTGCCCGCACCTTCCGCCGTCGCCAGATCGAGGCGTCCGCCGAGTGCCTGCACACGACTGAGGACGGCGTCGACGCCAACACCGCGCCCGGACAGGTCGGTCACCATCTCGGCGGTGCTGAGTCCCGGTCGGGCGAGCAACTGCAGCAGGCCGGCGTCGTCCTGCACCAATGCGTCGGCACCGACCACACCTTGCGCCGTCGCGCTGGCCGCGACGCGCAGCCGATTCACACCTCGCCCGTCATCGGCGACGGTGACGGCGACCATCGAGCCATCACGCGTCGCACGCACGACGAGTCGACCACGCGACTCCTTGCCGCCACTGCGCCGCTCATCTGGCGTCTCGAGTCCGTGATCGATGGCGTTCCGCAACAGATGCAGCAACGGCTCACTCAGTTCATCGAGCAGCGACCGATCGACTTCCAGCTCGCGGCCTTCGAGCACGAGCTCGATGTCCTTGCCGAGCGCATGTGCGGTGTCGCGCACGTGCCTGGGGAATCGGTCGAACACCTGCGAGAGCGGCACCATGCGACTGGTGAGGATCGCGTCACGCAGTTGCGTCACGAGTTTCGACGTGTCGTCGAGCGCCCGTCGCGCTGCGTCGTCCGCCGATGGCTGCGCGGTGCGCACGAGACGATCGCGCGCGAGCACCAGCTCGCCGACGAGATCGAGCAGGTCGTCGAGGCGCTGTGCCGGAATGCGCACGGTGCGCGCGGCCACGGCGTCGCGCGCCGCCGGGTGCGCCGGCGCGTCATCAACAGCATCGTCCCCGTGCGCGGGCGATCGTGACGGCGCGTGATCGGTTGCGACTGCACGACGGATCGCGCGGACGGCGCTGGCACGGTCGCGTGCATCGCGTGTCGACGTTGCCTGCGGCGTGAGCGCGTCGAGTGCCTGCGTCAGCCCGGCGAGCGCCGCCGGTTCCTCACGTCCCTGCTCGGCGGCGTCGAGTGCGCGCCGCATCACATCGTTCAGCTCCAGCAATGCCGTGAGCTGCGGGACGCTCAGCGCTCCGGCGTCGCGTGCGAGGGACAGCAACGATTCGCCGGCGTGCAACGCGGCCGTCGACGCCGGCAGGCCCACAGTGGCCGTCATACCCTTCATCGAATGCAGCGCGCGAAAGACCGCATCGATCGCAGCACGCGTGTCGGGTGCACGCTCGAGCACGAGCAGCTCGGCATCCACCCGGTTCAGCAGCTCACGCCCTTCCGACAGAAAGAGCGCGAGCAGTCGATGCGGATCCACGGTACGCGGCCCTCAGGCTCGCGATGTGCCGGCGGCGACTCAGCCGAGCACGCGCTGCACGGCCTCGATCACACGATTGGGCTGGAACGGCTTGATGACGAAGTCGGAGGCGCCGGCCTGCAACGCTTCATTGACGAGCGCCTGCTGCCCCATGGCGCTGCACATCACGACCTTCGCGTTCGGATCCCAGAGCGTGATCTCCTTCACGGCATCGATCCCACCCATGTCGGGCATCACGATGTCCATCGTCACCAGATCGGGCTTGAGCGCCTTGTACTGGGCGACGGCCTGTGCGCCGGTCTCCGCCTGTCCACACACGTCGAACCCGGCCTGCTGCAGGATGTCGCCGACGAGCGTCCGCATGAAGAGGGCGTCGTCACAGACCAGAACGCGATGACTCATGGAGTGATTCCCGTGTGCGCCACGCGTCGTCGCGTGGACTTACTGGAGCAGGATGTCGTCGGCCAGCGCATCCACGTCGAGCAGCGGCAGCGTGGTTCCCGACACGCGGACCTCCGAGTGGAGGTACGTGTGCCTGGTCGGGCGTGCGCCGGGCGGCGCATCGGCGGCGCGCAGCACCGGCAGTGAGTCCACCGCCAGTGCACACCGCCGCCCCCCCAGGTCGAGCGTCACCACCCATCCCGATGGGTTGGCAGGCTCGGTCTCGAGGAGGCGTCCAAGATCGACGAGCGGGACAAGGGTGCCCCGCACATTGACTACTCCGCAGACGAACTCAGCCGCTCCGGGCAACCGAATTGCCGCGGTTCGGGGCGAGACCTCACGCGCCGACGAGGCCGCAATCGCAACGGTCAGATTTCCCGCGGTGAGCACCATCACCCGAGGGCCGGCGGGGCCGTCGGGCGTCGCCACGATATCAGACGTCGTCGGTATCGGGCTTGAAGGGGAGTTGATCATCGGCGCCATCCGGATAGAAGCCGTACAGTTCGAGCAGGTTGGCCTCAACCGGCGGCTGATGGGCCCCCGCGACCGCGCGCACGGCGGCATCCAGATCGGCGGGGAGCGGTGACCTGAAGGCCATCCCTTCGCTGGTGATCGGATGCGTGAGGCGAAGCGACGCGGCGTGCAACGCATGACGCCCCGCACCAAGCCCTGTCACGCGGCGACCACCGCCGCCACCATAGGTGTCATCGCCCATGACCGGGTGACCGATTGACGAGAGATGCACGCGGATCTGATGCGTACGGCCGGAGTGCAGCTTGCAGCGCAACAGGTCACCACCGTCGAAGCGCGCGAGTCGATCGACATCGGTGCGCGCCGGCTTTCCCGTCGCCACCAACGCCATGCGATGCCGATTGTTCGGATCGCGGCCGATGTTGCCTTCGATGGTGAGGCGGTCTTCGCGAAGATGCCCCCATGTGAGGGCGGCGTAGCGTCGATCGATACGACGCGCGGCGAGTGCGGCCGAGAGCAGGCGGTGCGCCCGATCGGTTTTCGCGACGATCAGCAGACCAGACGTTTCCTTGTCGAGTCGATGCACGATGCCGGCACGTTCATCGCCGCCTTCCGACGAGAGCTCCCCGCCTCGGCCGACGAGTGCGTGCACGAGAGTGCCGGTCCAGTTTCCTGGTGCAGGATGCACAACCATTCCGGCGGCCTTGTCAACCACGAGGAGGTGTTCGTCCTCGAACACGACGCTGATTGGCAGCGACTCGCCGACGATGTCGATGCCGCGTGGTGCCGGGATGGTGATGGCTATTTGCTGGGACACTGTCGGGCGATATCCGGCCTTCTGCGCCTTGCCATCGACCGTAATCATGCCGGTCGCGATGAGCGTGGCGGCCTGCGTACGCGACAGATCGGCCGCGGCCGCGACGATCAGATCGAGGCGCTGACCGTCACCGCGTGCTTCGACCGTCAGTGCGCGTGCGAGCTCCCGTGAACTGCTCATCGTGGCGCTCAGCGCGCCGACGAGGTATCGCCGGTGGTCCTCGCGGTTTGTGCCGCTGCCCGATCCTCGCGCCAGAGTACGTACGCCAGCAGCAAGGCTCCGCAGCTGACACCGATGTCGGCCACGTTGAACGTTGGCCAACGCATGTTGCCGATGCCGACGTCGATAAAGTCCACCACGCCCTGCGATGACCGAAGCCGATCGATCAGGTTGCCGCAGGCGCCACCGAGAATCATGCCGAGTGACGTCAGCTTGATCCGGTCACCCTCTGCGGTGGTTTGGTACATCCGCGTGAGAATGATCACGGCGCCAACGGTGAGCGCGGTAAAAATCCATCGCGACCAATCACCGAGGTGCAGGCCGAATGCCGCACCCGGATTGTAGAGCAGCGTGAACGTCATCCAGTCGCCGAGCACTTCGTGACGCATATGCGCCGGCGCAAGGGCCTTCACGGCCCACCATTTGGTGACGATGTCCGTCACCAGAAACCCCGCGGCGACCGGCCAGAAAAGCCGGCCGTTTCGACTACTTCTTTCCATCTTCCTCTTTCTGCTTGCAGTTGATGCAGTAGCGCGCATGCGGCAGTGCGTCGAGGCGCTCGAACGCAATCGGGAGGCCGCATTCGTGACACATGCCGAACTTGTCCGGGGCGCGATAGAGACGGCGCAGCGCCTGATCGAGATGCCAGAGGAAACGGCCTTCCTGGCTCGCGAAGAGGAACGCCTTCTCGCGCTCCATGGCGTCGGTCCCCTGATCGGCCATGTGGAATGAATAGGCACTCAGGTCACCGTCGCCCTCGGCGCCGAACCGGTTGCCATGATGTCCGAGCTCTTTCAGGACACGCTTGCGCTCCTCCATGAGGCGCTTTTCAAAATGCGTGATGTCCTTCTTGCTGAAGCCCTTCGCGGTGGGCTTCGGTGCGCTGGCTGAAGAGCTCATTTCGTTACATCCCGTTCGAGGGTGATCCACGCAGCGAGACCATCCAGCTCCACCACGCTCCCCGGTGTCGCCGTTTCGCTGTCTTCCACGTCGAACACCGTCGCCAGCACCTCGCCTGCAATCCAGGCCTGATACTCGCGCGCGGCTTCCTTCACCTCAGCCACTCCGCCGACGAGAAGGCGGATGCGGTCGCTAACGGCCAGTCTGGTATCTTTTCGAAGCCGCTGGACTCGGCTGACGAGCTCCCGGGCAATCCCTTCGCGGCGCAGTTCACCGGTTACCAGCGGATCGACCGCGGCAACATACACGCCATCGCTCGCCACAACGAGATCGCCTGCTGCCGACCTCGTCAGCACGAAATCCTCACCCTCCAGCGCGTGCTCGACACCGTCGACGACAATTGTGACACGCTCGCCACGCTCGAACGCCTGCAGTTGCGCCGAAGTGAGCGCCTCGATCGCCGCCGCGGCGGCCGGCGTCGCCTTGCCGAATCGCTTGCCCAGCACCCGAAAATTTCCCTTGGCGCTGACCCGCACGAGATCATCGGCCGAGCCGGCGAACAACACCTGCTTGATGTTGAGCTCGGAGCGAATCAGGCCGGCGAGCGCTTCGACGCCGGAAACCTCATCACGCGGCACCACACAGACCAGCCGGCCAAGTGGCTGGCGGACCTTGATGCCGGCGTCCTCGCGCGCCGCCCGACCCAGACGGCAGAGTGTGCGCACGGCTGCCATGTCACGATCCATGACGCTGTCGCGCGCCGGCACGTTGGCATCGCGGGTGTAGGCAGCGGTATGCACCGATGAGCCGACCAGTTGTCGATGCATCCAGTCGGTCAGAAACGGCGCAAACGGCGCGAGCAGTCGGCACACGACGGTCAACACTTCGTGCAGCGTCGCGAACGCCGCGCGACTGTCGTCCGATCCGGCATCCCAGAACCGCGAACGACTCTGACGCACATACCAGTTGGAGACGTCTTCATCCACGAACTCCATGATGGCGCGCGCAGCGAGTGTCGGCTCATAGGCTTCGAGCAGGCGATCGGCTTCGGCTTCCACTGCGGCCAATCGCGACAGTACCCACCGATCAAGCGCCGGACGCGCGGACACCGCCGGATCGCGATCACTCGGTGCCCACCCGAGATTCGCGTACTGCGCGAAGATGCCGCTGTACGTATTGCGCAGCGTGACGAGAAACCTTCCGGCCGACTGGCGCAGCATGTCTTCATCAAACCGGCGCGGAATCCAGACCTGGCTGGTACTGATGAGGAACAGACGCACCGCGTCGACACCGTGGGTGCCAATGACGCGCCACGGATCGACCGCGTTGCCCTTGCTCTTGGACATCTTCAGTCCATTCGCATCGAGCACCAGATCATTCACGAGCACGTGACGGAACGGCGCGGCGGAGCCGGCGGTATTGTTCGGCAGTGCATCACCGAGCGCGGTCGCGACTGCGAGCAGCGAGTAGAACCAGCCGCGTGTCTGGTCGACGCCTTCACAGATGTAGTCGGCAGGGAAATGCTGCGCGACGACATCGGCATTCTCGAACGGGTAGTGCCACTGCGCGAACGGCATGCTGCCTGAATCGAACCAGGTGTCGATGACTTCAGGCACACGACGCATCGTGCCGGTGCCGCTCGCGGCCGGCCACGTGTACGCGTCGATGTAGGGCTTGTGCGGATCAAAATCTTCGGGCAATGCGCGGCCGACGCGCTCCGCGAGGTGCGCGAACCCACCGATGACTTCGATCTCGGTCGGGTCGGCATCGTTGATCCAAACGGGTAGCGGCGTGCCCCAGTACCGATCGCGGGACACGGCCCAATCCACGTTGTTCTCGAGCCACTGCCCGAATCGTCCCGCGCCGACTTCCGGCGGCTGCCACTGCACCTGATCGTTGCGCGCGATCATGTCATCCTTGATCGCCGTGGTCTTCACGAACCACGAGCCGCGCGCGTAATACAACAGCGGCGTGCCGCAGCGCCAGCAGTGCGGGTACGAGTGCACGAAGCGCCCGTCTTTCCACAACACATCGCGTCGCTTCAACTCATCGACGATCAGCGGATCGGCATCCTTGATGAATCGCCCGCCGACGATCGGCATCGATTCCGGGAAGCGTCCGCGTGTATCCACGGGCTGGATGAACGACAGGTTGTGTCGCTGCCCTGCACCGTAGTCATCAGCACCGAACGCCGGCGCCATGTGCACGACACCAGTGCCGTCATCGGCCGACACGAACGTCTCACCGACGATGATCTCGTGATTCGTTCCTTCCGGATACTCAACCCAGTCAAGCGGTCGCGTGTAGCGCATGTCGACGAGATCCGAACCGCGCAGCGCGCGCACACGCACCCAGCGATCGGCCCAATCGGCGCCGAGCACCGCGGCAATGCGCGACTCAGCGAGGATGATCGTGAATTCGGCGCCGGTCTTCTTCTGCAGCTCGACGTAGTCCAGATCAGGATGCACGGCCAGCGCCGCGTTGGACACGAGCGTCCACGGCGTGGTAGTCCAGACCAGGATGCGCCGACGCATGGTGGTGGACGTATCGACGAGATCGAGCGCGATGTATGTGCTTGGATCCTCGACATCCTTGTAGCCCTGCGCGACTTCGTGGCTCGACAGCGCGGTTTCGCAGCGCGGGCAGTACGGCAGGATCTTGTGTCCCTGCGTGAGCAGGCCTTTCGTGAACATGGTGGACAGCGCCCACCAGACACTTTCGACGTAGTCGTTGGTGTAGGTGACGTACGGCCGCTCGTAGTCGAGCCAGTACGCCATGCGCTTGCTCAGTTTTTCCCAGTCGCCGCGATACGTGAACACGCTGTCACGGCAGCGACGGTTGAACTCCGCCACGCCGATCGCTTCGATATCGCGCTTGCCGCTGATGCCGAGTGCCTTCTCGACTTCGATTTCGACCGGCAGGCCGTGCGTGTCCCAGCCGGCCTTGCGCGTGATGTGGAAACCCTTCATCGCGCGATGCCGCGGGATGAGGTCTTTCAGTGTGCGCGCGAAGACGTGATGGATGCCGGGTCGCCCGTTGGCCGTCGGCGGCCCTTCGTAGAACACGAAGGTCGATTGCCCTGGCTTCGGCTCGAACGACGGATCGAACAGCCCTTCCGCGTCCCACGTCTCGAGCAACGCACTTTCGAGGGCGTCCGGCGTATCGGCAGCCGTCAGCTCCTTGTACCGCTCACGGATCTCGTCGCTCACAGGGCCTCCAGCACCCCGCGCACCAGTGCCGTCAACTTCGGCTGCGCAGCGTTCGCGGTCGCGACGATCTCGTCCAGCGTCGCTTCCTGCAGCGAATCCGGCAGACACATGTCAGTGATGATGGAAAGGCCAAGCACACGCATGCCGCCATGTCGGGCGACGATCACTTCCGGTACGGTGGACATGCCGACGACGTCGGCGCCAAGCGCGCGCAGCATACGATACTCGGCGCGCGTTTCCAGATTGGGACCAACGACTGCGATGTAGACACCTTCACGCAACGTGATGCCCTGTCGCGCAGCGACCTGACGCGCGAGCGTGCGCAGCGGTGCGTCGTAGGCGACGGACATATCGGGAAAACGCGGACCAAGCGCGGGATCGTTCGGGCCGACGAGTGGGTTGTCACCGAGCATGTTGATGTGATCGGCGATCAGCATCACGTCGCCACGCTCCCACAGCGGATGCATCCCGCCGCAGGCGTTGGACACGATGAGCGTCTGCGCACCGAGCGCGCGCAATACGCGGACGGGAAACGTGACTTCATGCAGCGAGTACCCTTCGTAGCGATGAAAGCGGCCCTGCATGGCGACGACAGTGCGACCGCCAAGCGTGCCGCAGAGCAATCGACCGGCATGACTTTCGACGGTCGAGAGTGGAAAGCCCGGGATATCGGCGTAGTCGATGGTGACGTCGACCGTCATCTGCTCCGCGAGCTGACCGAGTCCCGTGCCGAGGATGATCGCTTCGGTGGGGGGCGTCGCAAACTTCGCGCGGATGGCCTGGGCGGCCGCCGTGATGCGCTCCATGCTGTGCGGCATGGGCATTGGCGAAACCTTGCGAAAGGCCCGCATCTCAACCGTGGCGTTGAGCGACGGCGTGCCCGGCCCACTCACGACTTGTGCTCCGGGAGTGCGCTGCGCGGGATGATGCCGTCGGTCAGTGCGCGCACCGTATCGGGATCAGTGATGGTTTCCTTGGCAGGCACGATGGCGCTCATGAGCGGCGTTGGGCGCGGCTTGATGCGCGCGTCGACCACGTCATCGGTTTCGTGGAGATACATGTCGACCGAGGCTGGCAGCACGGGGGCGGCCGTGCGAGACGCTTCGACGTCCTGCAGGTGACGCTCGGCGAGCGCCTTCATCTGCGAGAGATACGACGTGCGCGAGCGATTGAGCTGATCGAGGTCGCTGGCGATGCGCTTGGCGGTATTGCGCGAATCCTCGACGAGCGATCGCGCTTCGGCCTTTGCCTCGCGCAGCATGCGTTCGCACTCGTCGCGCGCGTCACGCAACATTTCCTCGGAACGCACCTTCGCATCGGTCAGCACCTTATCGGACTCGGCGCGTGACTCCTGCGTCAGCCGATCGGCCTCGAGCCGCGCTTCACCGGTGTACTTGTCGGCTTCACTGCGCGCTTCCTGGAGCGCGAGCGCGCCTTCCTTTTCGGCCTGTTCGCGGATGTCGGTGCGCAGCTGCTGCGCGCTGACGAGCGCGTCGTTGATGGCGCGGTCGCGCTCGCGGAACGAGCGGATCTGGTCGTGGAAGCCGCGCGCCTTCGTGTCGAGGTCATTGATCCGACGCGCGAGTTCTTCGATCTCGTCGGCGACGCGCGCCTTGAACTCGTCCACGCGGGCGCGGTCATAGCCGCGCAGCGCCGACCCGAACTCCCAGCGCCGCACGTCCAGCGGCGTCAGTCGAAATTGCTCCTCAGACATTCAGTTCCTCGCTCCGAACAGTACGGTGCCCAAGCGAACCAGTGTGGCTCCCTCCTCCACCGCGACCTCGTAGTCATTCGACATCCCCATCGACAGCTCGAGCGCGTGCGCATGTCCGGCCCCACGCACCTGCGCCAACGCCACACGTGCCCCGGCAAATGCGGCCCGCTGCGTGTGCTCGTCGTCGGTGAACGGCGCGAGACACATCACACCTGCCACGCGCAGCGCAGACAACCCCGCCACGTGCGAGGCGAGCGCCTCCACCTCGGCCGGTGCAATCCCACTCTTCTGGGATTCGCCGGCGACGTTCACCTGCATCAGCACATCCAGCGTTCGCCCGGCCTGCGCGGCGGCGGCCTGCAGCGCATCTGCCAGACGCACGCTGTCGAGCGAATGCACGAGGGCGAAATGTGGTGCGGCCTTCGCCTTGTTGCGCTGCAGATGACCGATGAGATGCCATCGAACAGCCGCATGTGTCGCCTGCATTTTGTCGAGCGCTTCCTGAACCTTGTTTTCTCCGACGTCGGCAATGCCGCAAGCCGCCGCGGCATCCACCGCGTCGGCACCGTGAGTCTTTGTCACCGCGATCAGCCGCACCGTCTGTCCGTGCCCGCCACGCTGCCGGGCAGCGTCGATCCGGTCCCGCACGTTGTGCACCCGCAGGGCCAGGTCCGAAAACGCCATAAGCTATGAATTTACCGGAGGTTACACGTGATATCAAGCAATTTGCGCGTGGCGGGATCCGCTGGTGCAGCACCAGCCAGCGCGACGGCGGTCACGGCGGCCGGACAACCCGCAATCTGCTGAAACGCCGACACCATGCCATCTGGTGACTGACGCACGGTCGTCCCAAGTAGCGGGCGCATCCGTTGCGAGCTTTCGAAGACACGTTCGGCGTCGATGCGCGGCGGACAGATCCGACCGCGCGACCCGACATCGATGAGGCCGAACCGGCGCCAGCACGAGACCGAGGCGATACGCCCAAGCTCGTCGCGCTCTGCGGTGGACAGGAGAATGGAGACCGCCACGCTGCCCTTGAGATCGAGCTGACGACGCGCCAGCGCGCCGGCGCGACCAAGCGCGGTGCGCGACGTGATCGTATCCGGCGACCCGCTGCCCGCGCGCCAGGCGCTCTCCTTCAGGTACCAATTCGCCGGCAGCAGCGACGTGACGACGACCTGCACATCGACGCGCGTGGAATCGACGGCCTGCCGGTACCAGAGCGGATAGGAGTCGTTGTCACCGGCAGTGAACAGCATGCCTCGCGGTGGCACCTCGCGCAGAAATTCGTCGGCGAGCACGGTGACAATCCGCCGATCCGGCAACGCATCACGCGTGACTGCATTCCAGCTGCCGGCAACCATCGCCATCGGAACCAGCGCGGCGACGATCGGACGACGGATGCGAGTCGCGACGACGTACGCACCGCAGCCGATCCAGAGTCCCCAGACCCAGAAGGCCAGCGCATAGAAGTAGTCGCGTTCACGCGCCTCGCGGACCGCGCCATCGGGAAGGAAACCGAAGCCGAATGACGGACCAGCACGGAGGTTGAGCGTCACGCACACACCAACTGTCGCGAGCAACAGCAGCGCCAGCATTGCGCGGGCCGTGATGCGATGGCGTCGCCAGTGCGCCACCGCACCGACGGCGCCGAACATCGCTGCAACAACGCTGAACGGCGTGCGAAACCACGACGGCGTGACATCGTTCCACGCACTGAGAGCGACCTGCCAGTCGGCATACTGCACGATATTGCCGAGCTGCAGCCAGAACGGTGCACGACGCGGCCACAGGCCAGCGACGTCGTACTGTGCCCGGATCATCACGGCGTACATCTTCGCGATGGTATCCGGGTCGCCCTGGTTGAGGTACGGCGACTGTCGTGCGCGTACGAGCATGATGAAGACGGCGCTCCATCCAACCAGCGTGACGAGTGCGGCGAGTCGCGGCCACGAGGCATTGCTGAAACTCTTCGCCATTGTCCGTCCACGATCGGAGCCGGCGGCGATGTGCACGTGGAACGTGATGAGCGACGTGCCCATCAGCGCAAGCCCGATCACGGCGAGGCCCTGGCACAGCAGCGCAGTCGCGAGCACACACTGACCGGCGACGAACAGATTGCGCCAGCGCACCTCTCCATCCGGCGCGGTGTTTGCGAGCAGCATCGCGGCCGGCGCCGCGACGAGTGCGCTCAGATGCAGCGGGACCGATAGCGCTGCCACGTATGCGAGCAAGACACGCGCGCGGTCATCATCTCGCGACTGCGCACGCCAGGCGACGGCAAACTGCACCGCGACCGCGCAGAGCGAGACCGCGTACACTTCCGTTTCGGTGGCGTTCATCCACACGGTGCCCATAGCGCCGGCGCTGCATCCGGCAATGATGCCGAGCACACGTTGCTGCGTGACACGCGTGATGATCCACGCAGCGATCGCACAAGCTGACGCAGTGGCGACCGCGGAGAGTAGCGTGCCGGTCTGCACCGGTGTCAGTCCGGGGATCAGATGCCAGAGGGCGGTGCCGAGCGCCACATACAGCGGTGTGCCGGGCGGATGCGGAATGCCAAACGTGCCGATTGCTGTCGCAAACTCACCGGCATCCCAGAACGTGAGCGCTGGCGCGCCAGTGCTGACGTAGACCACCAGCAGGACGACACCAACCACCAGCGCGGCCTGTCGCGCGAGACGCACGGGTTGCATCACGACGCTGGTAATGCAGACTCCGGCGCTGGCACACCGAGCACCGCGTGCACGTCGCGCGTGATGGTGGCCGTGATCGCATCGAGCGGCAGATCGTTCATGTCCTCGCCGAATGGATTTTCGATCTCTTCGGCGAGCAGCTCGAGTCCCATCGTGGCAAAGAACGTGAGCATCGATGCGACGACGGCACCGTAGCCGAAGTCCTTGACGAGGCCGAACGGCATCACGATCGCGTACACGAGCACGAACTGTTTCACGTACGTGGAGTAGCTGACGGGAATCGGCGTGTTGCGGATCCGCTCGCAGCCGCCCAGCACGTCGTCGAACTGCTGCAGAATCGGCATCAGCGTGATGCGCGCGTCGGTCGCGAGTCGCGCATGCGCGAGGTCGTCGTGCACTTCGCGATGCAGCGTGGTGATGAGCGACAGCGGTGCACGCGCAGTCTCGACACTGCCGGGGGCGCGGAGGTGACGCGCCAGCGATGCCGGAAAAGTGGCCAGCAGCTTGGCGTACGCTTGTCGGCGCTCGAGACGAGTTGGCGCGCTGGCGAGCATGGCGTCGAGTTGATGTGCGAGGCCGCGCGACACGTTCACCAGCTGGCCCCACAGCCGGCGGCCTTCCCACCACCGATCGTATGCCGTGTTGGTACGGAAGACGAGGAGCAACCCAAGAATGATGCCGAGAATCGACAGAAACGACGGTCCGAGCGGCAGGATAGCACCGATGACGTTCGTCTCGAGATAGACCACCAGCGCCGCGTACACACCGGCGCCCGCGACATCGAGTGCCAGCAGCCGAAAGACACGGCTGCGCGGCACGTCGAGCAGCAGTCGGATCCAGTTCTTCGGATCGTAGGAATTCGCGGCAGGCTTCACGTCGTCGGGCAGGTGTGTGGTGATGGAAACGGTCGCGCCATGTGACGACACCGTGGCCGACGTGGCCTTTCATGAACGGCATCGATGCTACAGGATAATGCGATGGACCGTCGAAATTTTCTGGGAGACCTGACACGCTACGCCGCGATTGGCGCAGCCGCACCGTCGCTTGACCGGCTCTCGCGCCGATTCCGTTTCGCGGACAACCCGTTCATGCTCGGTGTCGCGTCGGGCGACCCGCTGCCGACTGGCGGTGTGCTCTGGACGCGGATTGCACCGCGACCGATGGACGCCGACTGGGGCATGGACGGCGTGCGAGCGCGCGTCGCATGGGAGGTGGCCGAAGACGAAGGGTTCAGCCGCATCGTCAAACAGGGCATGTATTCGGCTGTTCCGGAACTGGGATACTCCGTACATGTCGACGTTGACGGCTTGTTGCCGGATCGCTGGTATTTCTACCGTTTCCGTGTCACCGATGTCGTGAGCCCGGTGGCTCGGCTGCGCACTGCACCCGCATGCACGCGTGCCGTGGATCGTGACGTGGGACGATCACGCAGTGGACAACAACTACGCAGCCGATGTTGGTGAGAACATCTACGAGTCCGCCGAGCAGATGCGCGGGCGGCGGACGGCGGCGTATCAGGCGTTGTGCAAGCACCAGCCGGTGCGGGTACCGCGCGCGGCGTCGTAGGCCGATCTGTCGATCCGCCGCTCGATGTATTGGGGCGCGTTGGCGCGATTCTGGGTGATGGACACACGCCAATATCGCAGCGATCAGCCGTGCGGCGACGGCACGCAGAAAATTCCGTGCGGAGACTGGGGCAGCGCGCAGCAGACGATGCCTGGCGATGCCCAGGAGCGATGCCCAGGAGCGATGGCTGGCGATCGGCCTCGATCTCGACGGCAGCGAGCGTTCACCGTATTTCCCGGAGTCCGCCGAATCACAGCGCAAGGAAGTGCGCTGGCACAATAATCATCGCGGGTATGTGTCATGCACCGTGACGCCGACGGAATGGCGTGCGGACTATCAGATCGTCGAATACATGTCACGACCAGACGCGCCAAAGGTCACGGCGTCGTCATGGCGGTGTGAACATGGGTGTGCCGGGGTGAACAAGGTGTAGGACGATGTCACGCCGCCGCGTAGCTGATGAACCCGAGATTGATGTCGGCGATTTTTCGCGACAGTCGATAGACGCCTCCGCCCTCGCGTGACTGACTGGCGTCGGTGTTGCCCTCGATGGTCGCGAGAAATCCGCCGCTGACTTGCGTAATGATGCCGGTGTGACCGAGTCCGCCGCCGTGGTCCATCACAAAGATCATGCCGGGCGCGAGCAACGACGGATCGGCGACGGCGCGCGCATGCACGATACGCGTCGCGCCGGCGGCGACGGCGCGCTGCCAGTGATCGAGGCAACCGGCAGTCTTCACCATCGGATTCGCACGTGCGATGGCGCGCGCGGCTTCGTCGTAGCACCAGTAGACGAACGAACAACACCACGCGAGGCCTGGACGTGATCCTGCGCGCCGTTGATACAGCTCGACTTGCGGTCCGCGATTGGAATTGGTCGGCACCTCGCGCACGACATTTGCGGCCTCCTTGCCCGCGACCTGGATGACACGCGCGAGATACCGTGTGGGTGCGGCATCGATCGACGGAACGGACGCGCTGCCGAAGAGAATTTCCCAGGTGATGGCGCCGATCTGGCCGTCGAGTTTGAGCGGACTGCCATCCGCATCGACATGGCGCGCCTGAAAGAGTCGCACAGCCTGCGTCATGGAGGGGCCGAACTCGGCATTGCGCTCGTCGAGGCGACCGGGCATCCGTGGCGCGAAGGTGAGCGCGCGATTGAGCTTCACCTTGAGGGCGCGGACGAGCGTGCCGTTCGTCTCGCCGGCCTTGATGATGTGTCCGGGATATTCCATATGGGCGACCTCCGTGCGTGAGGTGACGATGCGCGGCCGACGTGCCCCGCGCCCATGCAAGGAGCAACGCTGCCGAGACACGTGCTTCTCATCGGAATGCGGCCTCGACGGCGCTGACCCGACACGGGCGCACGCGAGCGACCGCATCCGCACGCTGGCAGCTTCAGGGTTTGGCGGCGATCTTCATCCGACCCTTTTCACCGGACCTGCCGATGACCGCGACCGCCCCGCTGCCGACCACGATCACGCCGGCGCACGATGACGCGCTGGATGCGCTGTGGATGCCCTTCACCGCGAACAAGGCGTTCAAGGCGAAGCCGCGGCTGCTCGTGTCGGCGAAGGACATGCACTACGTGGCCGATGACGGTCGGCAGATCCTGGACGGTGCGGCGGGGCTGTGGTGTGTGAACGCCGGGCATTGCCGAGCGCCGATCGTGGAGGCGGTGCAGAAGGCGGTGGCGACGATCGACTTCGCGCCGGCGTTCCAGATGGGGTATCCGGCGACGTTCACGCTGGCGACGGAGCTCGCGGCACTGCTGCCGGACGGGATCGATCGCGTGTTCTTCTCGAACTCCGGATCCGAGTCGGTCGATACGGCGCTCAAGATCGCGCTGGCCTACTGGCGTGCCCGAGGGCAGACGCAGCGCACGCGATTCGTCGGACGCGTGCGCGGCTATCACGGCGTGGGCTTCGGCGGTATTTCCGTCGGCGGCATCGCGCCGAACAAGGACGCGTACAGCGGTCAGCTGCTGCCCCATGTGAGTCATCTCCCGACCACGCACGATCTGGCGCGCAACGCGTTCTCGCGTGGCCAGCCGGCGCATGGCGTCGAGCTGGCGGATGCGCTGCTGCCGATCATCGCCGAGTTCGGGGCGGAGACGATTGCGGCAGTGATCGTCGAGCCGATGGCCGGATCGTCTGGCGTGCTTGTGCCGCCGGTGGGTTACCTCGAGCGGTTGCGCGCGATCTGCGACGCGCACGGCATCCTGCTGATTTTCGATGAAGTGATCACCGGTTTCGGGCGACTCGGCGCGCCGTTCGCCGCGCAGCATTTCGGCGTGACGCCGGACATGATCACGATGGCGAAGGGCCTCACGAACGCGACGATTCCGATGGGTGCGACGGCGGTGAGGCGTGAGATTCACGACACCGTGGTGTCGGCGACTGAGCGCGGGATCGAGCTGTTCCACGGCTACACGTATTCTGGCCATCCCGTCGCGACGGCCGCCGCGCTGGCGACGCTCAAACTCTATCGCGATGAAGGCATCTTCGAGCGCGCGGCAGCACTGATGCCGGTGTGGGAGGATGCGGTGCATTCGCTCAAAGGTGAGCCACATGTGATCGACATCCGCAACATTGGCATCGTCGGTGCGATCGAGATGGCGACACGCGACGGGGCGGTGGGTGCGCGCGCGATGGATGCGATGAACGCCTGCTTCTGGAACGAGGACCTGCTGGTGCGCATCACTGGCGAGATCATTGCACTGTCGCCGCCGCTGATCGTGAGCCAGTCGCAGGTTTTCGAGATCATCGAGAAAGTGCGACGAGTTCTGCGCAGCATTTCCTGACTTTCGTTCTCTTGCGTTTCTTAAGAGCTGTTGGAGGGAGAGGCCGGGGAGATCGGGGAGTGCTTGGGTTGCAACGCTCCGTGTTTCTCCAGGCGCCGCTCACTTTTGGGGGGTGGAGGGCACGGAGGGTTCGCGTTGCAGCGGTTCGGCGTAGCGCGCGACATCTCTGACTTTTTTGTGGAACTGCAGTTCAGCAAAAAAAAATGACGTCGGTGCGCGAAACCTGGAACGTTGCAAGCGACGCACTCCGTGCGCTCCGTGAGCTCCTATCCAAAAAGCTCTTTCGCTGCGCGACGAGTGACAGATCGAATCGCACGCACTCTCCGGGCTCTCCGCCCTATCGCCACATGCAGTTTGCACAGCCAAAGGGAGTAGTGAGTGACGCCACGCGTCTCGGTCTATATCGCGATCAGTCTCGACAACTTCATCGCGCGTGATGATGGTGCGCTGGACTGGTTGGCGGATGTGCAGGATGCGGGTGGTGGGGACTACGGGTACGCGGACTTCATGGGCACCATCGACGCGGTGGTGCTGGGTCGCGAGACGTACGATGCGGTGCGGACGTTCGACACGTGGCCGTTCACAGGCAAACACGTGGTGGTGCTGACCAACCGGGCCTTCACGCCGGCGTTCGGTGAAGCGGCGTATGCGGGGGCGCTGGCGCCGCTGATGCAGCAGCTTGGCGAGGAAGGTGTGATGCGCGTCTATCTCGACGGCGGTGCGACGATTCGTCAGGGTCTCGACGAGGGGCTGGTGGACGACATGACGCTATCGGTTGTGCCGATCCTGCTTGGCACGGGGCGCCCACTGTTTTCGCGCGGCAGTCCGTCCACGCACTGGAGGCTGCTGCACGCCGAGAGTTTTCCGACGGGGCTGGTGCAGCTGCACTACGAGCGGGCGTAACGTCGGGAACGGGCCATGGGGACGGCGTGCTTCGAACTCCGTCCCCATGAGCTCACGAACTCCGTCCCCACTACTGCGGCCGCTTGCCCCACGTCGCGCCGGGCGGCTCCTTCATCAGGCGCACGGGATTGGTCGCCAGCAGGCGCAGCGCTTCCTGTACGGCACGCTCGAGCTGCGGATCGCGACCGGCGATCACGTCGCGCGGGAAGTTCTCCACCGCGATGTCCGGCGCCACACCTTCGTTCTCGACGGCCCACTTGCCATCACGATCGAAAAAGCCGAGTCGCGGTGCGACGAGCCCACCGCCATCGACGAACGGTGCCTGATCGGAGGTGGCCACGAGGCCACCCCACGTCCGCGCGCCGACCAGTGTGCCGATCTTGCGGCGGTGGAACATGTACGGCATCAGGTCACCGCCGGAGCCTGCCATTTCATTGATGATCATCACTTTCGGTCCCCAGATTCCGGCGGCCGGACTGGCGAATGGCGTGCGATCCCCGACGGGATTGTTGAAGTAGCCGTCGAAGTCGCGGCTGAGCAGCTCGATGATGTAGTCGGCCGCCGATCCACCGCCGTTGTAGCGCTCATCGATCACCGCGCCCTGCTTGTTCTGCTGCGCGAAGTAGTAGCGAGTGAACTGCGTGTAGCCACCCTGGCCCGTGTTCGGCAGGTGCACGTAGGCCAGCTTGCCGCCGGAGAGTGAATCGACGAGACGACGATTCCCTTCCACCCATGCACGCGTGCGCAGTCCCTGATCATTCGCGACCGGCACGACGGTGTACTTGCGTGCGCCGTCCATTGTGGGCCGCGCGTTGACGGTGATCACGATCTGGCGGTTCGCCGTCCCATCGAGGAATCGATAGACGTTGTCGGTGCCGCGCACTTCCTGCCCGTTGATCGCGAGGAGATAGTCGCCAGGCTTCACATCGATGCCCGGTGCGGCGAGCGGTGCGCGCAGATCGGGGTTCCAGCTTTCTGCATCGTAGATGCGTGTGAACTGATAGCGCCCGTTGGTGACAACCATGTCTGCGCCGAGCACGCCACCGGTGGCCGGCGGCGTGTCAGGGAAGTCGCCACCAGTGACGTAGGAGTGACCAACGGCCAGCTCACTGCCCATCACATCCATCAGGTAGTTCAGGTCAGCACGCGACGCGACGAACGGCACGAACTGGCGATAACTCGCGACAACTTTCGGCCAGTCGGTACCGTGCAGATTCGGTACGTAGAAGTAGTCGCGCACCTTGCGACGCGCTTCCTCGAAGATCTGTGCGTACTCGCGCTTGGGCTCCCACCACATGCGCAGTGTCGCCGCGAGACGGCCCGTGCCGGCGGCGGGTGCTGCCGGCGCCGAGGCATCGATCAGGAACAACGCGGCCTGCGCGCCGCCGGTGCGATACAACAGCTTCTTGCCGTCCGCGCTGACGGTGTACGCGGCCACACCACTGGCGAACGGAATCGCCTTGCGCTCCTTGAGCGTGTAGCGATACAGCGGCCCACCGGGCGCGGTCTGCTCGGCGGGACCCGTCGCATCGACGTTCTCCCAGAAGAACACTGTCCCCGACGCACCACTCTTCACCAGCGCGTAGTCGCGTGACGCGACATTCGGCACCGCGATGATGCGACGCGCGATGTTCTCGAAGTCGATCGTGACGACTGGCATGCGTGGCGCGGCCACAGTCGTTGCGGGTACAGGCGGCGCGGCGGTGGCGCTGCCCGCCGGGAACACGGCAGGAACGGCGGCCGGTGCGACAGACGGCTCGTCGTCGCTCTCCGGCGTGAACGGCGTCGGTTCACCGGTCTTGAGCACCGCGACATAGAGCGCGTTCGTACGCGGGCGCTCGTACGACGTCATATCGAGCCACTGCGACCGCAATGCAAAGTCGGTG
This sequence comes from Gemmatimonadaceae bacterium, assembly GCA_031367535.1. GTDB lineage: Bacteria > Gemmatimonadota > Gemmatimonadetes > Gemmatimonadales > Gemmatimonadaceae > JACMLX01. Next base: position 21,739 of record JANLPZ010000212.1, on the reverse strand, counting down.
CTGGCGAGGAACCAGAGATATTTGCCACTCGCATCCCACGCCGGCGATGTCGCATCGGCGAGACCGTCGGTGATCTGCTTCGACTCACCGGTTTCCGTGTTGAGCACCATGATCACGTGGTAGTAGCTCGACAGGCGGCGCGCGAACGCGATCCACTTCGAGTCCGGGCTCCACACGGGATCCATCGAACGGGCCGGCACCATGAACATGTCGCCGTCGTACTTCTTCGCGGCGCCGGTGATGACATCCACCACCCACAACTTGAGCGCGACATCGGTGAACAGGATTTTCTTCGAATCAGGGGACCACGACGGCGTGTACGGGAAACTCATGCCCGGTAATGCAATCGCACGCGGCTCACCCTGCCCGTCCTGCGGCGCGATCATCAGTTTGTATTCGCCGGACGCATCACTGAACCAGCTCACCGAGCGGCCATCCGGCGACCATGCCGGCGCACGCTCCGCGCTCCCACTCGAGTGCGTCAGATTACGCACATCACCCTTCTCGGCGGGAATGGTGAAGATCTCGCCACGTGCCTCGACCAGCGCACGCTTGCCAGTCGGTGAGAGTGCAAGTGCCGAGATGCGCGAGGAGACGTCCTTCCACTGCGGCATCATCCATGGAAAATCGCCCTTGACCTGGATCGACACCGGCGTCGTTTTGCCCGTGCGCGGATCGAGGATGTGCAAGCGGCCGGCCTGCTCGAACACCACCACACCAGCGCCGGCATCGAGTGTTTTCACATCGAAGTCAGTGTACTTCGTCAGCTGCGTGACCGCCTTCGAGCGACCGTCGTACTTGTAGACGTTCTGCACGCCGTCGCGATCGGAGATGAAGAACACGTCATCACCGACCCACGCCGGATCCAGTTCCTTGGAGTTGATCGGCCGCGGAATGGTGTCGAGCGCAAACGACTTGAGATCGAGTACCCAGACCGGCTTGTTCTGGCCACCGCGATAGTTGCGACGTTCGTCATCCCACGAGCTGGCCATGCGATACGCGATGTGTGTTCCGGCGGCATTGATGTGGCCCTGGAAGGCACGTGGCATCGGCATCGGCTCTTCGGCACCACCCTCGGTACTGACCGTCCAGAAGCGCTGGGTCGGAGTCGGCGCGCTCGATTGACGCGTGCTGCTGAAGACCACGCGCTTCCCATCGGGCGTCCAGCCCGTGACGGCGTCGGCACCAGGATGCCAGGTCAGCCGAGTCGGTTCGCCACCGTCGATCGGGACGGTGTAGACATCGGCGTTGCCGGCGTACGTGCCAGTGAAGGCGACGGTGCGACCATCGGGCGACAATTTCGGCTGCGCGGTGTTGCCCTGAAATGACGTGAGGCGACGCGCCTGTCCGCCGCTGCGATCGACGATCCAGATGTTGCTGGCATAGGCAAACGCGATGTGGCGTTCGCTGACGCTGGGCTGGCGCAGCAGCAGTGTTTCCTGCGCGGCGACGGGAGCGGCGGCGAGGCCGATCGCGATGGCAGTGACGAACGAGCGACGAAGCATCGGAGAGGAGTCGGGTGTTGGCGGACGGGCCGATGGGCCCGCGTGAACTACGGCGCGCGAGGATAATGCGTTCGGAGACGGCAGAGGTCCACGACCGTCGATGCAGACGTGCCGCGCCACGCTGCACCGCTCCGCACTACGATTTCCAGTCGGGGGTCGCTAGCGTGTGCGATGCCTGAGACCACCCGTGGAGCACTTTCGTGACCGACGCCGCCTCGCCGAAGGGCGCTGACGCCGGCCTGCGCACACCGGGCGGTGATCGCAGGGCCGCGATGCCGTTCATCATGCTGACGGTGCTGATCGACATGGCGGCGATCGGACTTATCGTGCCGGTGCTGCCGTCGATCGTCGGCAGCTTCACCACGTCGCAGACCGATCAGGCGTGGTGGTATGGCGCCGTCAGCACCGCCTTCGGCTTTGCCAACTTCTTCGGCTCGCCGGTGCTCGGTGCATTGTCCGACAAGTACGGACGTCGCCCGGTACTGTTGCTCGGCTTCTGCGGGCTGGCGGTCACGTTCTTCGCGACGGCACTCGCGACGGCGATCTGGATGTTGATCGTGGCGCGACTGGTCGGTGGACTGATGCAGGCGAATGCCGCGGTCTGCAATGCATACGTGGCCGACATCACACCGCCCGAACTGCGCGCAAAACGCTTCGGCATGCTGGGGGCGATGTTCGGCGTTGGATTCATCGTCGGGCCGGTGGTTGGCGGGCTGCTCGGTGCCATCGATCTGCGCCTGCCGTTCTTTGTCGCGGGCAGTCTGTCACTGCTCAATCTGCTTTACGGCTACTTCGTGCTGCCAGAGTCGCTGACACCGGACAAACGTCGCGAATTTCACTGGCACAGTACGAGTCCATTTGCGTCGCTGGCGCAGCTGTCGAAACTCGGCAGAGTGGGCCCGCTGGTGGCGGTGGTCGCATTCACCCTGCTCGCCCAATACATCCTGTTTTCGTCGTGGGTGCTATACACGACGTTCAAGTTCGGATGGGGCCCGTTGCAGAACGGCTGGTCGCTGGCGGCCGTCGGCGTGGTATCCGTGATCGTGCAGGGCTTTCTGCTCGGTCCCCTGCTGAAACGCTACACGGCGCAGAAGCTGGTGGTCTGGGGCCTTATCTCGGCGACGCTGGCGAACCTGATGTACGGTCTCGCGTCACACGGCTGGATGATGTATGCCGTGATCTTCGTGAACGTGCTCGGATTCACCACCGGCGCATCGATTCAGAGCCTGATCTCGAGCGCAGCCGACGCCAGCACGCAGGGTCGCACGCTCGGCGCGGTTGCATCACTGGGCAGCCTGATGGCAGTGCTGGCACCGATGTTCGGTGCACCGCTGCTCGGCATTGTATCGCATCTGCCGAAGGGCGACTGGCGCATCGGCTCGCCATTCTATTTCTGTGCGGTGCTGCAAGCGGTGTCGCTGTATCTCGCGATGCGACACTTCCGGCGCCAGCACAGCGACGGCACCGGCGGCGACGTCAGAGCGTAGCGGCGGGCAGGTCGCGGCGATCGAGCCAGCACAGCGTCTCGTCGAGCGAGCGAAAGACTTCGATCTCGTCGGGCGGCTCGTCACCACGCATCGTCTGAAACATCCGCGACACACCGTACAACACATCCGTCGGCGCGAGGATCGCGGAGCGTGTCGGGAAGCCAGGCGAGTCACGCTCCTCGAACATCGTGATCAGTCGATGCAGGCCCGAGCTGGTGACGCCCATGTGCGTGACTTCGCGCAGGTCGATGAAATCATCCATCGATGCGTCGTACGTCGGGTCACCGAGCAACACCTCGTACGCCTCGAGCAATTCGCGATCTGTGATCGGACCTCGGAACGTCACAACTCGCCGATGCGCCGGCTCATCATACGTGAAGTCGATCGATCCGGTCTGCAGCTGGGGCTGGTTCACGACGATACTCTAATGCAAGCAGGTGTTTCGAGGCAAGCATCGCAGAATGCGAGACGGCGTGCACAGTGTGTCCGCGAACGGTTCTTAGCTGCCGCTAATTTGCATCAGGCGTCGCTCGTCGGCGTGACGGCCATCATCGTCGCCTGCATCAGCGCTACGACGCGCGCCTCGTTTCCGCTGACGGCCCACACTTCGCCGCTGCACACCGTGAGCGTGCGTCCAGCGCGCACCACACGCCCGATGGCGCGCAGATAGTCGCCGACGGCTGGAGCCAGAAGGTTGATCTTGAATTCGACGCTGACGACCTCGCGGCCCGTGTTCATCATCGTCGCGGCCGCACCACCGCACGCGGTATCGACGATCGCAGTGACGACACCTGCGTGAACCACGCCCGTGTGCTGGGTCAGATCGGCGCGACACGGCAACCGGATTTCGACTTCACCCGGCACAACACGCTCGAGCGTGGCGCCAAGTGTTGTCATGAATTCCTGATGAGCGAACACTGCGCGGACACGCGCCTCGATCGCGTTTTCTTCCATCATTTCGGCGGAACTGCGGCGAGCAGGCGCTGCACGAATCCATCGACGGCACCGTTCTCGATCCAGCGCACGACGGCCACGATATCATGCTCCGGATCGACGATGACGACATTCGTGCCGTTACCGACATGGATGAACACGGACGCAGGTGCCGACGGCACATACTTTCGATCGGTGTTGAGGAACCAGTTCATGAAACCGTACGTCGGTTGCGCCGGCGTTGGCGTGAGTGCTTTTGTCACCCACGCATCGGACAGAATCTGCCGATCTTTCCACTTGCCGCGACGGAGCGTCAGGTAGCCGAAGCGCGCCATGTCATGCGCATTGATGAACATGCCGCCGCCCCAGTGTCCACCGCCCGACACCGACTGCACGGCCTGTCCGTCCATCACGACCCATGACGTTTCATAGCCGAGCCACTGCCACGAGGTCGATGCGCCAATCGGCTCCATGATGTAGTCACGCAGCACCGATGGCAGCGGACGCCGCCACACCTGAAGTGTGGCCAGCGCCAGCGCGTTGACGCGCACATCGTTGTACTCGTAGACACTGCCCGGCGCGACACGTGCGCGCGTGCGCCACTGCGCCGCGTCACCAGTGGGACGATCCGCCCACTCAGGCTTGCCCCACAGTGTGCCTTCCCAGTCACTGACCTGGCGCAGCATGTGGTCCCAGGTGATCTCGCGATTGTGTGGCGTCGCGAAGAGGTCGATCAGCGTCACCGCCGACGATCCGGGTCCGCCCGGCAACGTCGGAATCGGCCCGACGTACGGAAACACCTTGTCGTCGAGACTGCGGATCATGTGGCGATCGTATGCGAGTCCGACCACCGAGGACAAGAAACTTTTCGTGACACTATGCGTCATATCGACGCGATCCGGCTCGCCCCACTCGGCCACGATGTAGCCGTGCCGGAGAATGACACCGGTCGGATCGCCGCGATCCTTGAACGGGCCGACCGCGCCGCCGTACGGCTCGCGACCGAACGTGCGGTAGTGATTCTCCTCCATGCTGCGAGGATTCTTCACTTCGCTGCCGATGGCAAACGCGATCGCGGCGGCGAGTCGGGTGGAGTCGAGCCCGACCTGTGTCGCCGAACGATGCTCCCACGCGTCGCCCGCCTCGGGGTAGTAGACGGCGGCAGCGCTCGGGCGCGATGCCGGCCGCTGGGCCAGCATCGGCACCGCTGTCCAGAACACACAGAGCAGAACCGCCGCATGAATGACAGCGGGTCGCGATCGAAATGTCATGATCAGTCAATCATCGAGGATGAACAGACCACGTGGCAGTCCGGAACATTGCATACCGGCAGGCGCTGACGTGGTCGCGGCCACTGGCGTCAGGTCGCCGGCGTTTCCGGATTGGCGGGTGCGTCGGTTGCGTCGCCGTCGGTCGCGTCGGTATCGGTGCCGTCGCCTTCGTCGCCGCCGCCATTGCGTCGGCGCAGGAGTCGCTCGTCACGCTTGGCGTCCTTCTTCTGCTTGCGCTCGAGCTCTTTCCGGCGCTTCTCAAAATCGTAATTCGGCTTCTTCGCCAACCGCGTACCCTCCGCTTCTGTGATGCGGCCGGATGGACACGCGGCTGCTGGGCGCACCGCAAGCGGAACGCGTCGAAGAGGCAAGATACCCGGTTGCCAACCCCCGCAGGCATCGCGTCGGTACGTCCCTACTGCCCGCGGATGGGTGCTACGGGCGGAGCGGCGGGCGGCCGAGCGTGCGTTTCTGGCGCAGTCCGTCGTCGGATTCGGCCTTTTCCTGTGCGTCGAGGCGTGCACGCACGTCGGGATGGGCGCGCATCTGATCGCCGAAGCGCAGGACGGTGCGTTCATCGAGGCCGTCGAGCAGGCGCAGTGCAAGGTCGACGCAGCTCCGGCGCTGCGTCTGATACAGCCACTCGCCCAGTTCGAGTGTGGCGAAGCGCGGGGCGCCCACGTAGCCTGGCCAGTCGGCGCGCTGCGCGACGCGCGACCATTCCGAGGCACCCTTCGCCGTCACGTCGGTGGCATGGCGCACAGCGACAGAGTCGACCAGCTCCGGTCGCGTGAACCAGAGGCGCGACGTCTCCATGGCGCCACCATGCGGCGAGTCGGCGTCGGCAGTCATGGCGGTCGCGCTGAGCATGCTGATCGGCGGCGGTTCGAGTCCATCCGCCTGGCATCCGCGTCGGCCAAGCAGATGCACCATGAATCCGCGATACGACGCCGAGAACACATCACCGGCCAGATCGAGCGCGCGATCATGATTCGCATCGGCGTGGCCATCGATCACGAAGACGAACCGGAAGCCCTGCTGGCCGATATCGTCGGCGAGATCGGTGAAGACCGCCTGCAGCGTGGACGCGCGCACCGAAAGTGTACCGGCGAATCCTGCGCGACCCGCACGTCGATCGAAGGCGCCGCTGCCGAGTGGCACACCGGGCAACATGACCACCGTCCATCCGGCACGCGCTGCGATTCCCGCCGCCACATCGCTCGCGATGCGATCATTCTGAAACAGTTCCGCGCCGCTTGGCAGCAGCGGACCATGTTCCTCCACGATTCCGGCCGGAATGATCAGCGCGGTGTGCGCACGATCGAGCGCCGCGATCTGCGTTGCGTTGAGATCAGTCCACCGAACGATGGCCTGCGCGGGAGCAACGCGCGCGCCAAGCAGCGCACACGAGACGCCGAAGACGAGTGGAGCGAACCGGAAAGGGCGCGACACGAAGTGCAGGTGCGAGAAGTGGAGAGGCGGTGCGCAGCGGCACCACTCCTCCGGACGACCGACGCGGGCGTCAGGTATCGTCGGTGCTCGCGACCGGTTGCTCGCGCGCACGCACGCGCAGCAGGTCATGATACATGTTCTCCACCTTCTGGCGTGCCCACGGCGTGCGGCGCAGGAACTTGAGGCTGGACGCGATGCTCGGATCACTCGTGAAGCATCGGATGTCGATCTTCTGGCCCATCGCATTCCAGCCGTAGTGCGCCACCAGGTCGGTGAGAATGCGCTCGAGTGTGATGCCGTGCATCGGGTTCGAGTTGTCGGGAGCTGACATGATGCGGCGCGCGTGGCGTGAGGCGGAAGCACTGAAGTCCAGCCTGAGCTGGCGGAACCGCTGAAAGATGGTCGCGCGGACCCGCAATGACGCGATCTATCCTGCATCGAGGGCACGAAGTGTGCACAAGCATGCACGGCAGTGGCGGCGCCAGTTACATCCGGTGATGTCGGTCGTCGAAGAGCGATAGCGTACCGCGCGTGCGCACCGCACTCAGACGATTCACGGACCGTGACGCGCGCGACCCATCGCGCGAATTCCCGTCACTGTGTCAGCCATTCCGACGAAGGAAGGAGACCCATGCTCCGTTCGCGATCCACACTGCCGGCTCTGGCCCTGCTCTCGCTCGCCGGCTGCGGTGGCAGCGCCGGCGGTGATGATACCACCGGTCCAGCGGCGGAACGATTCACCGCCACGCTGGCTGGCTCCAGTGTCGTTCCCGCCACGGCGTCGACCAGTACGGGCACGATCACGTTCGAAGCGCGCGATTCGACACTCCGCTACTCGCTGTCCGTCGCAAACATGACGGGTATCACCCAGGCGCATCTGCACAATGCGGCGGCGGGTGCCAACGGTGCGACGCTGGTGTGGTTGCTGCCGGTGAATGGCAATGCAGCGCAGGTGCCAAGCGTGCCACTCGACGGCGTGATCAGCATCGGCGACATCGCGCCAGGGTGGGTCCGCGGCACTCCGCGACTGGCGATGGACTCGGTCAAGGCTTTGATGCGCGCCGGTCGTCTGTATGTCGACATTCACTCATCCGCGTTCGGTGCTGGTGAGGTGCGTGGGCAAGTGGCGCGCATGCCGTAACGTTCATCGCAGCGAACAAAGGCACAACGAAAGCGGCGCGCGTCCCTGTCAGTCCGGGACGCGCGCCGCTTTGCAACGCTGGCGTGAAGACTGCGATGTCGCTCAGCGCACCTTGACGAGACCGACCAGGCCCGGGCTCACGCTCGATTCGAAACGGAAATCGCCGACCGTCCGGAATTCGCGATTGACCGTGCCCGTCGTCGTTCCCGGAATGTTCGCCGGCGCACCAGGGAAGGCCGTGCTGAACGTCACGTCCTGGTTGACACCATTGAAGACGAAGTGCACGGTGCCGAACTGCCGGATGATGATCGAGGCCGGCGCGAACGTGCTCGTGACCTGCACCGTCACATCGTAGCCCGGCAGTGCATCGACCGTCACACCCATGCTCGCGGTCTTGCCGGCGATTGTCGCCCTGAGTGTCGCGGTGCCAGCTGCCATGGCCTGAACGAGACCGGTCTCGGTGATTTGCGCCACGGCCGCGTTGGTGGTGCTCCACGTGGCATCGCCGGCGGCGATCTCGGCGCCGGCATTATCCAGCGCGGTGGCCGTCAGCTGAATCGACTGTCCGACGAACAACTCCGACGTCGGCAGAAGGATCTTGATCGATGCCGGCTTCGGTAACCCGGTCGGGCCACCGCTGTCTCCGGCCGCACCGCAGCCGGAGAGCAGGACCATCGCCGCGACCGCCGCGAGGCGCACATTGCGTTCACCGATCATAGTGTGACACCGCGAACCGTCGGCACATACGACGGGAAGACGACATCGAGATTCGGATTGCCAAGTCGCCGCGACACGATTTCGGACAGAATATCGCGATGGTCGATGGTGACCTTGAGATCCTGACCGGATTCCAGGTTTTCGCGGGCGAGAGGCACCCAGTTGTTCGTGAGCACACGACCACCGGCGATGCCGGGACCCATCACGAACATGCACGATCCGCGACCGTGGTCAGTACCCTGCGTGCCGTTCTCGCGCACGTTGCGGCCGAACTCGGAGAGTACGACGACCGTCACGTTGTACGACACGCCGCCCGTGAGGACGTCAGCGTGGAAGGCGGCCAGCGTCATGGCCAGATCCTGCATCGTGCGCGCCATGCTGCCTGTCGTGAGCACCGGCCCCTGGCCGGAGTGGGTATCCCAGCCACCGACGTCGAGCTGAATCGCTTCGATACCCATGTCGGCCTTGATCAACGCGGCCGTCGAGCGCATGCCGCGGCCGAAGCCCGTGTTCGGATAGACCGCGCCACCGGATGGTGCATAGCCGGTGAAGTTGATGGCGTTGAGCAGCGACACCGTGTTGAGCGCGTCGAGCGCTGGTGCACCGATGGACGTATCGACTTCGGTGTAGTCGTTGCGCAGCCAGGTCGAGCGTTCCGTTTTCGTTGTGGTACTGCCACCGAGTCCAAATCCCTGTGGGTTCGGAATCGGCAGTGTTTTCGGCGCGCCGACGAGTGTACGCTGCAAACCCTGCGACAGGCCGAGCGCACGCAGCGGTGCGGTGCTGCGCATCGGCGTGCTCGTCGCAAGGTGACGACCGAGCCAGCCAGTGACGAGATTCGGATCGGCCGCCTTGCCGACTTCAATGAACTTCTGCGCATCGAAGTGCGACCGCGTGTTGTTCACCAGACCCGCACCGTGCACCACGAGCAGGTTGCCCGCCTGGAACGCCGGCACGAGTGCACTCATCGCCTGTGAGATCGCGAACTGCCCGTTGAGCGCCGTGCCACGATTGGCGCTGGTGCTGTCCGGACGCGGAATCGCGATGCTCGGGCGACCCGTGTAGTAGTTCGTGTCGGTGAACGGATAGACCATCGACAAGCCATCGGCGCCACCGCGCAAAAAGACCGAGACGATGATGTCGCGCGTCGAGGCGCTCTGCGCGAGTACCACCTTCGGCAACCATGCCGGAAGGGCCAGCGCTGCCGCCGCGAACCCCGCCGCGTGGCCGACGAAACTGCGTCGCGTCAGCGCGTTGTACTCCTCGCACCCCGTGTCATGCACATCCTTGGCCATCAGGAAAACCTCAGAGATCGAGGGCAGCGTCGCCCGTCAATACCACTGGAACTGCGCGGAGGAGAGTGCGAGGCCGACGGCTTCACGCACGCGTGCGGTGTTCGTCGGACTGGGGCGCAGGTAGTCGGCCAGTCGCGCCTTGTAGGAGAGCGGCACTTCACCGCCGAAGAGCCGGTCGACGATCAGATCCGCGCCCGTTTCAGCCGTCGTGCCGACGAACGGCGTAACGTTGAAGTTGAACGTGGCGCCCGTCTGTCCGACCAGCGATGACGCGGCATTCCAACGCGCGAGCACGAGGCCTGACCAGAACTCCATGCGATCGGGATACCCATCCGGCGTATCCCAGTTGAAGAGCGACTGGCCCATGTTGTCGAGCAGATTGCGCACGACAGCGGTACTCGTGACACTCGGTCCAAGCGCCCGCACCACCGACACGGCCCAGTGAAACGGCCGCTTGTACTTGGGCGGCGCGCTCATCAGGTTCGCCTCCGTCAGAATCACACGAATCATCGACGGGATGTCGCCGCCCGTCCTCGTGAACTCCGCCTCGACCTCGGCCACCATCGCGTCGGTCGGATCGTACTGCAGCAGGAAGCGCGTCAGCTTGAAGGCGATGTAGTGCGCAGTTTTCGGGTGTGTCGCGAGCATCGCGATGACGCTGTCCGCTTCCGACTTGCCAGCCAGGCCGGTACCCGGCAGTGTCGCCGGAATCGTCTTGCCCATCACACGCTTCGGGCCGAAGTCGTGGATCTGCGGATCGTAGGTGAAGATGCCGTTGCCGCTCGCGGTCCATCCGGTGAGCACCCGCGCCAGTTCATTCACGTCCTGTTGTGTATAGCCGCCATCCACACCGACGGAATGCAGCTCCATGATTTCGCGCGCGTAGTTCTCGTTGATGTTCCCTCGCCGACTCGCGGTCTGATCGAGGTAGTTCATCATGGCCGCACTGTGTGAGCTGGCCTTGAGCATCGCGGGGAACTTGCCGAGCGCATGTTTGCGGATCACGTCGCGATCGTCGGTGACTTTCAGCACACCGACCTTGTCGCGATCGATGTTGAAGTGGTCGCTCCAGAACTCCACCATGCGCTCGAACAGCTGACGCTTCGAGAAGGCGGCGCGATAGAGCGTCGCCTCCTGGATTTCGGTGAGCACCTTGTTCTGGTCGGCGCCCATCATCGCGTCGGGTGTGAACGCAAGCGTGGTGTAGTTCGCGGCGATGAAGGCTGCCGTCTCGCGATCATCAATCGTCGAGGGCTTGAGCTGTTCATCCAGGTACTTCTGGAATCCGAGCGCCTTGGCACGCGCGAGTTCGTCTTTCGTGATTCCCAGGGTGGCGCGTCGCACGAGACGCGCGACCGGATCACGCCAGATTGCAAGTTGCGCATCCGGCGGTGTGGAGACCTGTGCCAGCGCGAGCGATACGCCACGCACTGGCTGAGGCAATTTGCGCTTCGCACGGCGGACGCTTTGCGCCTTCGCCTCGCGGGTCCCGAGGACCATTGCTGCCGCTGCCGCCGTGACGAAAAACTTTCGTCGGGACGACACCGCCGAATCCACGAACGGTGCTGCACTGGCAACCACCGCCTCGGCTCCGCGCACTTCGTCGTGCTCGAGAGTCACTCCCATCCATCCTCCAGACGTTGTGTGCGCCGCACTTCGAGAGCGCGCGCGCTGACGCGATCGGCTGACTGTCCGTGAGGTTCAGACGAGCGACCTCATCCTTTGTTTCCTCAGATGAGCTCGGTGCAAGATCCTTACCAGTGTTTCATGAACGACGCCTTACTTGCCCGTTGCCGTCGTTCCTGGGCCGCCCAGATCGGCGTCTTCACCGGTCCCACCCTCGGCGCCGTCACGTCCGAGCGACCGCAGCTCGTAGCCCTCGCCCCCCCGTGTGGGTGCGAGAAACAGATAGGGCCGTCCCCACGGATCGTTCGGCACCGCTTTGCGCAGGTACGGACCGCGCCAGTTGAGCGGAGCGGGTGCACGGGTCGGACGCGTATTGAGTGCGTCGAGCCCCTGCGCGGTGACAGGATAGGCGCCGTTGTCGAGTCGATAGCTGTCGAGTGCCACGCCGATCAATGCCATCTGCGTCTTCGCGGTGGTGCCCTTCGCTTCACCGACCCGCCCGAAGAGCTGCGGTCCGATCAGCCCGGCCAGAAGGCCCAGGACCACCAGGACCACCAGCATTTCGAGCAGTGTGAAGCCGGTGCGCGCCGTACGCCTCGTGGAAGTCCGCATTACATCCCCGCGTTGACAGCGTAAATCGCCTGAAGCATTGCCAGCGCCACGAAACCGACGATGGCACCAAAGAGCAGGATCAGTGCCGGTTCCAGCAACGAGGCGAGCGTCCGCAGGGTGCGACGCACCTCCTCGTCGTGCGACGCCGCTGCACGCAACGCCAGCGCATCAAGTCGTCCGCTCTCTTCACCGACGGCGAGAAGTTGCACCGCCATCGGGGACAGTATCCCAAGCAATGACGATGCCAGTCCGTTGCCGCGCACGACATTCTGCGTCGCACGTTCCAGATCGGCGGACATCGCCTGATTACCGACGCCTGCACGCGCCAGACGTAACGCCGGGAGCAATGGAAGTCCGGCCTGCAGCATCAGACCGAGCGCGCGTGTGAAGCGTGCGGTGGCGAGCGATCGCTCGAGACTTCCTGTCAGCGGCAGAGACAGTCGGCGTGCATGCCAGGCCAATCGCGCCTCGGGCGACGCGAGCAATGAGCGCACGGCGATCACACCGATGCCGATCAGCAGCGCGATGATCCACCAGCCACGCGTGACGACGTCGCCAGCAAGGATCAGGATGCGCGTGGAGAGCGGCAGCGTCCCACCCATGTCGGCGAGCAGCGACGAGAAACGCGGCACCACGAAGAGCAGCAGCACGAGAATTCCCAGCGACGCAACGACAGCCATCAGCGCCGGATACAACAATGCCGATGCCAATTGCGCGCGCAGCGCTTCATCCTCTTCGAGATAACCAGCGAGTGTATCGAGTGCCTTGCCGAGTGAACCAGCCGCCTCGCCTGAGCGCACGACACCCGCGTGCAATGAGTTGAACAGCGTTGGCTGCAGACGCATTGCTTCGGCGAGTGCCGCACCACCCTGCACCGATTTGCGAATGGCCAGCGCTGCGCCGGCCACTTCGATGTGCGCGCATTGTGACTGCGCCACACCGAGTGCGCGATCGAGGGGTGCGCCGGCATCGAGCAGTGTAGCAACGGTGCGCGTCCAGTGTGCCACCGCGCGACGCTTCGAAGTTGACGCACCGAACACGCGCGGCATCGACGCCGTCTTCGCGGTGACAGCATCCACTGTCACGGGCCAGAGTTGCTGACGACGCAACTCTCGGAGCGCCGCATCACGCGACGGCGCGCGCACGGTACCCTCCACCATTGCGCCCGTGTCCGTCGAGGCGCGGTAACGGAATGCGACTGCCGATTCCGGCATCACGGCGGCGCTCATACGTCACTCTCTCCGACAGCCCGCGCCAGTTCTTCGGGCGTCGTCTGCCCGTCGCGCACGAGGCGGAATCCTTCGTCGCGAAGCATCACGGTGCCATTCGCAATGGCGCTCGTGCGCATCACATCCGGAGACGTACCGGCGACGATCGCGGCGCGCAGTGACTCGTCGGGTACGAACAGTTCATAAATGCCTCGACGGCCGCGATACCCTGTGCCAGCACACGACTCGCAGCCACGCGCGTCGCGCGGCCGCATCGGTGCACTACTCCATCGCTTCATCTCGAGCACGGTCGGTTCGCGACGCTCGGCGCAGGTATCACACAGCACCCGCACGAGGCGTTGCGCGAGTGCGCCCTGCAGGGTGGCGGCGACGAGAAACGGATCGACACCCATATCGACGAGGCGTGTCACGGCACCGACGGCGTCGGTCGTGTGCAAGGTGCTCAGCACGAGATGCCCGGTCAGTGCGGCCTGAATTGCTATCGTCGCCGTCTCGGCGTCACGCAACTCACCCACCATGATGATGTCCGGGTCGTGGCGCAGGATCGAGCGCAACGCGCCGGCGAATCCCATGCCTGCGCGCACATTCACGGGCACTTGCGTCACACCATCGATACGATATTCGATCGGATCTTCGACGGTCACGATCTTCACGGCCTGCGTATTCAAGCGTGCCAGCGCGGCGTACAGCGTTGTGGTCTTGCCCGAACCCGTCGGACCGGTGACGAGCATCAAGCCACCGGTGCGACCGATCAGTCGTTCGAACTGATTGCGCACACCGTCCGGCATGCCGAGTGACGTCAACTCCGGCGTCGTGACACCGGGATCGAGCAGGCGCAGCACGATGCCTTCGCCATGCAGACCCGGCAACGTTGATACGCGCAGATCGACCTCGCGTCCGGCGAGCTTGAGCCGGATGCGACCATCCTGCGGACGCCGGCGTTCCGCGATATCGAGACCGGCCATGATCTTGACGCGACTCACCACGGCCGCCTGATACTGCCGACCCACGCGTGTCATCTCGCGCAGGACACCGTCGAGGCGATACCGAACGCGCAGGTCGGCCGCGAGCGGTTCGAAATGCACATCACTCGCGCCGGCCCGCAACGCATCGAGCAGCGTCACGTTGACCAGTCGGATCACCGGCTCCTGCTCGGCCAGCGCGCGCAGATCATCGAGCGGCTCATCGTTCTCACCGTCAACGCTGATCGCCAGAGCAGCCTCCGCCGGCGACTCACGCTCCGCCGTCAGCAGCGCCGCCTGAATTTCGCCGATCGGATGTTCGACGAACCGGATCGGGCGTTCGTACAAGCGACCGAGTTCATCGAGCACGGTCGCATCCGGCGGTGCGCCGACCGCGACTACAAGCGCGCCACCATCGTCCACGCCGAGCGGAAGGAGCGTGTGCTCCTCCAGATATCGCGGCGAGAGGCGACGCGCGAGCACGCCGATAGCGGCGTCACGCAGGTCGCGCGCTGGCGGCGGCGCGTCCTCGGTCACGACAGTCACGGCTTCTTCACGGGTGATGTCGCGGAACGACGCAGTGTACGCGCGTCACCAGGTTCCGGCTCACGCGTGCGCTGGCGTGCACGTTCGAACAACGCATCGGCTTCGGCGTCCGTGCGCACAATGTACGGTGTGATGAAGATCGCGAGCTCGGTGCGATTCTTCGACGTCGTCTGACGCTTGAAGAGATAGCCGAGCAGGGGGATGTCCTTGAGCAGCGGCACGCCGCTGTTGATCAGCTCCGTCGACGTGCCGATCAGTCCACCGATGACGACAGTCTGTCCATCGCGCACGATGGCGCGCGTCGATGCTTCGCGCGTCGTGATGACAGGGGCGTTGAGTGCGGCCTGCACGGTCTGATTGGACAGGCTGCTCACTTCCTGGAGCAACTGCACACTCACATAACCATCGTCATTGATGGTTGGAATCAACGTGAGCTGCGTGCCGACGTCCTGATACTGCACGGCGCGATCGATCGCCACGTCATTGCCGAGCCGTGTGGACGCGATGAATGGCACCTTGCTGCCGACGAGAATCCGGGCTTCGCGGTTGTTCACCGCCAGCACTTCCGGCGTGCTGAGCACGTTCACGGTGGATTTCGAGGCAATCGCGCGCAAAACGGCACGGACATCGACCTTGCCGAGGCGTGTCACACGACCGACAAAGTCCTGAATCGGGTCGAGTGAATCGGGTACGATCGGTTGCCCGAACTGTGCGCCGCGATTGTTGGACAGCCCACCTGTGGCGGCGGCCCAGTTGATGCCGAACTCTGTCCCGCGGCCAAGAATGACTTCAGCCACGGTGACCTCCATCAGCACCTGCACCGGGCGATGGTCGAGCGAGTCGATCGTTTCGCGGAGCAGTGCGATGTTGGATGGCGCGGTACGAATGACCAGCGAGTTGCTGGGCGGACTGGAGACGACGGTCGTCTGACCGACCAACGAGCCAGGCCCGCGTGAACTGTCGCGCGAGACCGGCGCCTGTGAGCTGCCTGTCTGCTGCAGATCGCGTCGTTGGCGCATCGTGTCCGATTCCCGTTCACGGAACGCGCTCAGGTTGCGCGACAGCGCCGCTTCGTCCATCGAGTTGCGACGCGCACTGGCGACGGTGGCTCCGTAGAGCTGTCCGAGCACATTCGCGAGATCGTCGGAGCTCGCGTACTTGAGCTTCACGACGTACGTGCGCAATCCGTCTTCGCTCTGTGTTGCAGCATCGAGACGACGCAGCAGGTCAAGGTACCGCGCGACGTTCGTGCCGCGATCGGTGATCAGGATCGTGTTCGAGCGCGCGACGGATTCGAAGCGTGCATTCGGGCCCGCGATCGGCTTGAGCGCAGCGACGGCTTCATCCGCGCGAATGTGTTGCAACGGCACCAGCCGCGAGATGACACCGACCGGAATCGGATCGGGCAGGTCGAAACCGACGCCGAGCTGACTGCCCGCGGGTATCTGCGTGGCCGGAACCACCTGCGCGACACTGCCATTCCGCACCATCACGAGGCCGTGCGATTCGAGCAGCGATTCGAGAATGGCGCCCAGTTCCGCGGTGCGCACCGGCGTGGCGGTATTGAGCGTGACGCGTTTGTCCGGCACGTCGGTCGCCACGATCGTGAGGCCGATCATCTGGCCCATCGCGATGATCACATCCTCGAGCGGAGCATTCGCGAACCGGAGCGTGTTGGATGGGCTGCGCGTCGCGACGACCTGCTGCGCGCGAATCGGCGGTGCGAGCGCAACTTCACACGCAAGTGTGAGTGCAAGAATCGTGATGCAACGTCGCATCATGGGGTTCCCTCCTTCGGGGCCAGCGTGAGGACGACGGCGCCCGTCGGTCCGGTCAGTTCAACGCGATCAACCCCGATGCTGTGCACCGTGTAGCCTGCCGCGCCTTCACCGAGATGGAAGAGTCGTGATCCACGACGGTTTGTATCGAGGCGCAGCAGTACTGCGGCGCCCTGCGGACCGTTCACCACTCCGTACAGATGCGGCACGGGTTCGAGACCCGTGGTCGCCAGCGAATCTCCAATGCCGCCATTCGCCGTCGTCGATCCAGACCCGCTCATGTCGATCGTCGGATCAACTGGCGCGGCAGCAAACGTGCGCGCCTCGGGGGCCTTGCGCGTCAGCGAGAACATGTTGGCGCCAACGATGCTGTCTGTCAGTGTGGATGCCGTGGTCGGCATGGCCGGTACCGCACCGGCCATCGACGGCAACGTCGGTGCAACCGGAGGAACCGCCGTTCTCGGCGGCCAGGCCAGCAGCGTCGCGGCCACGCACAGCGCAGTCAGCGTGACAGCCTGCAGCACGGGGACGAGTCGCATGCGCCTGTTCACTCGATCACGAACGGTGCGCGGACGACCAGCGTGACCTGCAACAGTTCGCCACCACCGTCAGCACGACGCGCGGGATTCACCTGCACCGTGAGTTCGCGGACTTCGAGCAGCGTACTGCCATGCTGCACGCGCGAGAGCAGATCGGCCACGCCATATACATCGCCAATCGCAATCAGTGTGGCAGGCAGCGCCGCCAGCGGCACGGCGGTGGAGTCAGGCTCGCCGGCAACGTTCAGTTCACTGACACTCAGCTGACTGTCGTCTGAATAGCGCTGCAGCACACCTTGCAGCACGCCGGCAGCCAATGGCGCCGTTGCCGCACTGACGGGCCGTTGCGGATACTCCTCCGCCCGAGCCAGTCGCGCATTCACCGCGTTGCGCAGCATCGCCTCGGCGCTCTTCACGCCGCGCAGGCGCGACAGTTCGCCGCGGCGCGCCGTGATCAACTGCTCGCGATCGGCCCACTGCCGTGCGCATGGAATGAGTGTGTACAACACGAGCACACACGCCACCGCCACCGCACCCAGCATCAGGGTGCGGCGATCGCGCGCTGAGAGTCCGTCAGCGGATAGCGAAAGCAATGGCGAACGTCTCCCGATCATCGGCGCCGTCACGGAACCGGTTGCTTGGTGCGAGGAAGCGCACCTTCTCGAATTGCGGCTCGGCGGCAAGCGCGGCGAGCACCGCCGCCGCCTTCTTCGCGTTGCCTTCCACTTGCCACTCAGTGCCCACTACCCGCACACGCTGCGCCACGGCATCCACCGGCAAGCGAATACCAAGCGCAGCGAGCGCCGTCAGTACGTCGGGACGCGCCCGCGTCGTCGTGCTGATGGCGGCGAGCTCGCGATCGATCGACATGGCGCGCAACGCCAGTGCGCTGCCGACGCGTGACTGTGCTCGAGCCGTCGCGAGTTCCGCCTCGAGCGCGCCGAGCAACCGCTCGCGCGCGACGCCGGCCGACCAGAGTGCGGTCGTGACCGCGACAGTGGCAGCAATCGCCCACGTAGCCAGTCGACGACGTTGTGCCGTCACGAAGCCGCGTTCGAGCGCTGGCGTGAGGAGCATGCCGTCGAGAGACCCATCGAAGCCGAGTGCTGCGCCGAGTGCGACACTGAACGCGGGATCGAGGCCGGGTGCCGCGGGAGGCGATGCGGCGGGCGCGGCGAGATCCGAGGCACGCGCGCGACGCACGGTGCGTAGCGCACCGTCCACCGTTTCGACGAGACCGACTTCACCGCTGGCGGCATCGATGGCCGCCGTCGCCGTGTGATGGCCTGCTGCGTTGAGTGCTCGTGCGAGAGCCATCGGTGCCGCTTCCACGCGCTGCACCGGTGCCCACGTCGCGAAGGCGCGCACACACGCATCGACGTACGCACCATCGGCGGCGAGGGCGATGTCGCCGCCGGGCGTGAGCGATACGGCAGTCGGGGAGCCCTGCGCCACCGCGAACCAGCGCTCCGGCTCGACCGTCAACATCTGTTTGCGCGCAGTGTGTGCGACGGGCGGCAGCTTGACCTGCTTCACATGCAGATGTGCGAGTCCGATCGCGAGACCGATTGCGCGAACTTCACCTGCCGCTGCAGAGAGTTGCGCGACCATTTCATCGAGGCGTTCGGTCGCACACGGCATTTCATACGTATGCAGTGTGCCACCACGCGAGCGCACGACGGCGCGCACGCGTTCGCGTCCGATCTCGATGCCGGCGAGTCCGCTCACAGGTCGCGCTCCCGCCAGCGCACAAACGCCAGCTGATTGCCCTGCACCGCATAGACGGCCTGGATTTCGTGCGTCAGCGGATGGCCGCGCCGCCAACCTCGGGCCACGAAAAGCACACGTGACGGTTCGTCGATCAGGCTGCCGCGCGCAACATTCAGCACAACCGGGGAGGCGGTCATGCGATTGACCTGACCGTCACCATCCACCGTCAGCCACGGCGCCGCGGCCTGTATGAGTTTTTCACCGACGCCCGGGAGCGCTGCGACGTCGTCGAGCGACTGGAGCAGGTTGGCACGACCCGGAATCGAGTCGATGTGCCGACGAATGGCGCGTGCGGCATCAGTGGCGTTGCGGGAACCACCGGCGCGGGCGAAGAGCGCAGCGAGCGCCTCCTCCGGCGCCGCGTTCACATCGAGTCGGGCGCTGACATCCACCATCACCACACGCACGCTCGCATCACCCATCTCGAAGCGCGCGCTCTCACCCAGCGCGTGCTCGGCATCGTTGAGGGTGGCGCGGCGTTTCGTGACGTCGTCACCGGCGCCATCCATCGCCAGCTGCAACGCGGTCGTCGCGGCGACGATCCCACTCTCGGCCGCGTAGCGCGCAATCGTCCGTGCACGCGCGTTCGCCGTCACGTCGGTGGTCGAGCGCGATCCGGCAGTGACCGCAGCCGCAACACCGCCCAGGATCACGATCATCCACAGCACCAGAATGAGCGCCACACCGCGACGAGTGGAGGCGTGTGTCATCACAACGCTCCGACCGCGGCCGTGCGTGCGACAAGCGCGGCCATCGTGTCGCGGCCATCGCGATCGAGGAAGCGCACTTCCACCGCGGCAGGCAGTCGCGTCGGATCGTTCCACGCCGTCCGCCATTCCGCGTCGTCGGTGGCCAGAAACCGCAACGCGAATGCATGGGGACCGCGTGCCACGAGCCGGAGCGGCGCGCGCGCGGCATCGAGTGCCGATGCGTTCAGTACGACGCCGGTCGAATCGGCACTGAGACCGACGCGCCATGACTCGCTGCCGCCCAGCGGTGCGGTGATTCCGCGCGACACGAATGCGAGCGCGATCACACGGCCACTGCCATCGACTTCGGTGTGCAGTCCGCGAGCATCGCGCGCATCGGCCGTGACCGCATGCCGCAGCGCATCGACCAGCATCGCTCGGAATGCCGTCGTCGACACATCCGCTTCCCGCGCATCGCTCACACGCGCCTGCGTGTCCGTGCCGGCGCGCAATGTTGCGTACGCAAGCGTCACCACCACGCTCCCGATCACGAGCGCGATCATGACTTCGATCAGCGTGAATCCGCGGCGCGCGATCATCGGCCAGCCACCAGACGATGCAGCACGACACTCGCGCCCGACGGCGGCGGCACAGCGACCGTCACCACGATTTCGCGCAGGCCGTTGGCCCACGGTCGGATCTCGACGCGGCGGCCCATGCCATCGACCGTATCACGTGAGGCGGCCGATCGCAGTATCGCCTGCTCCATCGAGAGCTCCGCCACCGCCACCGCGCGCGACCAGCTCGCCGTGTCGCGTGTGGCAACGCTGGCGCGCTGGAACAGCTCGAGGAATCCGACGGCGGCGAGGCCGAGGATCACGAGTGCGACAATGGATTCGAGGAGCGTCATCTGTTCACGACGATCAGTGGCGGACCGCGGCACAGCGCGCGGGATCCCACGCGCCGGTGCCGACAGCTGTACCGCGCTCGGGCAGGCAGGCCCCGAGTGCGGTGATCACGATGGACTGGGCCGCTCCGGCATCAGGCGTAGCCGCCGCGGTGCCGGAGAGGAGGATCGTTCCGCTAGTGTCGGCAGTTGCGCGGACAGTCCAGCCGCCGCCCGCATTGATGGACAGACGGACCGACTCGCCCAGGCGGATGGCCGTGGCTCGGGCGCGCTCGAGCGGCCCGTCGTCGCCCGCGTGATGGGCCGGCAGCCGGAGGTTGGGCAGCACGAAGGCCGCGCCCAGCCCCAACAGCACAAGCACCACGAGGAGCTCGAGCAGCGTGAAGCCGCGCCGGCACCTGGGTGGAGGACGCCGAAGCAGAATGGACAAATGACGGTACGGCTGTGGCCGTGCGGCCGGGTGGGGCGTGCACGGCGGTCGGAACGACCGCTGGTTGGTACCAAGAGCACTGGAGGCACTGCCGCTGGTAGGTGGCCGCACTTCCGTCTCAGGGACGACCGAGTGACGGCTTGGTATCGGATGTTTATGCGCCCCCCGCCGCCGGGGTAGCGAAACCGGCCCCGGGCGGCGACCGTACTCGCATCATGCCGCAGACCACCGCTTCCGACGTGCAGGCGCCCGCGAGCGCGACTCCCTCGCCAACTGGCGTCACGGCCGCCAAGGCGCCGGCTGTTCCAAGCGCACCGATCTCGCAGGAGCAGGCGGTCTTTCTGCGCGCCCGCCGCACGGCGCTCACCAAGCAGCTCGAATCGGTGCAGAGTCGCCGGGATGAAGTGGCGGACGTGCTGCGGAACGATGAGACGCAGGCCTCCGAGCGCCCCGGCCTGCAGCAGCGCCTCGACCAGCTCGATCAGCGTCTGCTGCAACTGGAGCGGGATATCGCGGCCAATTCCGAACAGCTGGCCAATGCGCCGCCCGAAGCGGGTTCGAACCGCGACAACGACGGTGTGACCGTTGTGCCTCGGGGCGAGCGGCCCGGATTCCTGGGACGCGCGAATCCGAATACGGTGATCTTCTTCTCGTTCCTGCTGTTGATGCCGGTGGTGATCCGCCTGGCTCGGCGATTCATCGCACCGAATCGCGCACCGTCCCGACAGGAACGGGCGGAGCTCGCGGCATTGCGTGCACGCATGGAGCAGATGGATGGCGCGCTCGATGCCGTGGCGGTCGAAGTGGAGCGAATCGGCGAAGGCCAGCGCTTTCTCACGCAGGCGATGAC
>JANLPZ010000162.1:0-11497 GCA_031367535.1 Gemmatimonadaceae bacterium | reverse complement strand
TCATTGGGCCGAACCTCACCGACGCTGCGTGGCTGCATGGCGCCTCGATCGACTCGATCTATGCGACCGTGAACAACGGCGTGCTGGCGAAAGGCATGCCGGCGTGGGGCAAGCTGCTCAAGCCGGACGAACTCGAGGAAGTCGTCGCGTATGTCTGGACACTGCGCGGTACGACAGCGGCGAAGCCGAAGGCGCCGCAGGGCGTGGTCGCCACACAGTGACCGCACCGCGCGCCATTGGTCGCGTCCTCCCCACGCTGAACGAGGACGGGTCGCGCTATTGGATCCGTCCGCGCGTGTCCGAAGGCACGTGGTGGACGCGTCGCCGCATCGTCGGCTACGCGCTGATCGCGTTCTTCGTCACGCTGCCGCATCTCCGCTGGATGGACAAGCCGCTCATCCTGCTCGATGTGCCGCGCCGCGAATTCACCTTGCTGGGCAGCACCTTTCTTCCCACCGATACGCTGATCCTGATGCTGCTCCTCGGCAGCGCGGTGATCGCGGTCTTCCTTTTCTCGGCGCTGTTCGGACGCGTGTGGTGTGGATGGGGATGTCCGCAGACTGTGTACATGGAGTTCGTCTTCCGACCGATCGAGCGATTGCTGGAGGGCGGCCGCAGTGCGTCGCTCACGCTCGACAAGGCGCGCGGAATGATGGCGCCGATACGAATCCTCAAGTACCTGATCTACATCCCGATCTGCCTCGGCCTCGCCCACACCTTTCTCGCATACTTCGTCGGCACCGATACGCTCGCGGAGTGGGTGCGACTATCGCCACGTGAACATCCGACGCCGTTTCTGGTGATGGCGTCGACGACTCTTCTCATCTTTCTCGACTTCGGCTGGTTCCGCGAACAGACGTGCCTCATCGCCTGTCCGTACGGTCGCTGGCAGTCGGCGCTGATCGACAAACGCTCACTGATCGTGGCCTACGACACGCGCCGCGGTGAACCTCGTCGCACCGGTACCGTGCGCACCGACGCAGGTGACTGTGTGTCGTGCAACGCGTGTGTGACGACCTGCCCCACCGGCATCGACATTCGCAACGGCCTGCAGATGGAGTGTGTGCACTGCACGCAGTGCATCGACGCCTGTGATCATGTGATGGAGGCGCTGCACAAGCCGAAAGGGCTGATCCGATATGCGTCGCAGGAAGGCCTGGCCGGTCGCGCCGGAACGCTGCTCCGGCCACGCGTCGTGATCTATGCAGTGGCGCTCGTGGCCACGCTCACCGGCCTCGCGCTGTCGCTGTCGCTGCGAGCCGATGCCGAGATCACGGTGCTGCGGTCGAGCTCTGAGCCCTGGCACGTGGAAGACGACGGACGCGTGGCCAACCAGGTGCGCGTCAAGATCGTGAACCGGACGCACGACACGCAACAGTACTCAGTCCGCGTCGACGGTCTCGACGGTGGCAGTGTCATTGCGCCGGAGCTGCCTTTGTCGGTCGAGGCACGTGCGCAACGAACCACGAGCCTCTTTCTCGTCGCGCCATTCGCGGTGTTCCACGACGGCCGACGCGCGGTCTCGCTGCATATCACCGATCTCTCAGGCTTCGCACGTGACATCCCGTTCGTGCTGCTCGGCCCTTCTCATGAAGACGCACGCACGATCCACCCGGAGGTACATGAAACTCGCCCTCACTAGTGCACAGAGGTGGCCGGCCGCGATCATCGCGGTGCTCGTCGGGCAGGTCGCGTTCGGAATCTGGATGGCGCATATCGCGGGCAGCGATCCACATTTTGCGGTCGAGCCGAACTACTACGCTCGCGCCGTGAACTGGGACGCGACCATGGCGCAATCGCGGAAGGATCGGGCACTCGGCTGGCGCGCGACTGCAACGCTGACGCGGTCCGTCGGCAGGAGCGCCGCGCTGCACGTGGCGCTTGTTGATTCCACCGGCGCGATGGTCGTGGCTGATTCCGTGAGTGCCGAGGCAGTCGCAATCGCGCATAGCACGATCATCGACCGCGTGACACTCGCTGCCAACGCCGACGGTTACACAGCGCCGGTCGCAGTGGCCGCCAACGGCCTCTGGGAGATTCAACTGCGGGTCACGCACGGCACAGACCTGTTCACCGCCATCCTGCGCGCGGAACTTCGGTGACCTTGCTGGCCGGCGTGTTCCTCGCAAGCCTGCTCGGCTCCGTGCATTGCGGCGCGATGTGCAGTGCGTTCGCGTGCCTGGCCAATGCGGGGGCTCATCGAGGAGCGTGGTATCACGGCGGACGATTGCTCGCGTATGTCACGCTCGGCGCCGCAGCCGGTGTGCTCGGCGCAGGACTGAATCGCGTCGGCTTGATCGCCAATGTGCAGCGCACTGCGGCACTGGTCACGAGCATCGCACTGATCGTGTGGGGCACGCTGCAGTTCCGCGCGGTGTTGCGCGCGCGACAGTTCCCCGGCGCGTCGCAATGGGGCGGCACGCTTGCGCGCCTCATCGCGAGCACGGGTGCGTGGGATCCGCGCGCACGCGCCACAGCCATTGGCGTCACGACAGGCCTGCTGCCTTGCGGGTGGCTGTGGGCATTCATGGCCACCGCGATGGGCACCGCCACGCCAGTCCGCGCCATGGCAGTGATGGCGGTGTTCTGGCTCGGCACGGTACCGATGCTTGTCGCGGTCACCGCCGGTGCCCGACGCTGGGGACCATTGGCGAAGTCCCGCTGGCCGCTGGCGAGCGCATCACTGGTGTTGTTGCTCGGCGTTGGTGAACTGCTGTCGCACCTCGCGATGCCAGCGATGCGCGTCGATGGGACCGCAGCGTCACACGTGCACACGATGGCACGCTGATGGCGACACTCCTCGAGCCGACCGTCGCTCCCGACGCACGCGGCGGTGCATGTGCGCACTGCGGGCTGCCCGCAATTGGCGACGCGACCGCGAATGAACCGCTGTTCTGCTGTCACGCCTGCGCGACCGCGTACGTGATGCTCAACACGCACGGGCTTGGCGCCTACCATCATTTCGCAGAACGACGCACGACTGCGGTGCACCCATCCGGCCGCGCCTTCTGCGACTTCGATCACGAGGCGTTCGCGGCGCGCTACGTGACGACCGATGCGGATGGGCTCTGTCACATCGAGCTCGCGCTTGAAGGCGTGCACTGTGCGAGCTGTGTCTGGCTGATCGAACGTGTTCCGCTGCTCGTCACGGGTGTGGCGCGCGCCGAACTCGACGTGCGACAATCGCGCGCGTCAGTGACGTGGGACCCGGCCGCCACCGCGTTGTCCGACATTGCGCGCACCCTCGACGCACTCGGCTACACACCACATCCGTATCGCGGTGGCGAACGTGCAGCCATGCGCCGGCTCGACGATCGGGCGATGCTCATTCGCATCGGTGTCGCTGGTGCGATTGCCACGAACGTCATGCTCGCGGCACTGGCGCTGTATGCCGGCGAGTTCAACACGATGGACCGCAGCTCGCTGACCCTGTTCCGCTGGATCAGCTTCGCCCTCACGATTCCGGCACTCGTCTGGCCCGGTCGTGTGTTCTTCACCAGCGCATGGGCGGCGCTGCGTGCACGAAGGATGCACATGGACGTTCCGATTGCACTGGCACTCGCGGCTGGCTTTTCGCGCGGCGCGATCAACACAGTTTCAGGGTCTGGCCCTGTCTACTTCGACGGCGTGTGCGCGCTGGTGTTCCTGTTGCTGGTCGGCCGCTTTCTGCAGGCACGTGGTCAGCGCGCCGCCACCGACGCGACGGAGCAGCTGTTCGCGCTGGCGCCCGCGACCGCGCGCCTCATCGACAGCGACGGCACAGCGCATGACGTCCCGGCGGACGCACTCCTGATTGGCAGCACGATCGCCGTACGCGCTGGCGAAACCATTCCGGTGGACGGGATGGTGACCGCCGGCGAGAGCCTGCTCAATCGCGCCATTCTCACTGGCGAATCGGCGGATGTTCGCGTCGACGTTGGTGACACCGTCTACGCCGGCACGCTGAACCGCTCCGGGGCGCTGCAGATCCGCGCACTCGCGTCGGGTGACGACAGCCGTATCGCGCGCATTCTCGCGCAGGTGGACGAACGTGCGCGCAGACGGGCACCAGTCGTGCTGCTGGCGGATCGTCTGGCGTCGCGCGTGGTTTCGGTGATTCTGGTACTGGCGCTCATCACCTTTGCGGTCTGGTCTCGACGCGACGCCACGGTCGCGTGGGATCACACCATCGCGCTGCTGATCGTCACGTGCCCTTGTGCGCTCGCACTCGCGACACCACTCGCGATGAGCGCGGCTGTCGGACGCGCGGCACGTGCCGGCATCTATGTAAAGGGTGGCGACACTCTCGAGTCGCTCAGCCGTCCCCGCTGGCTGGTCCTTGACAAGACCGGCACACACACCGAAGGCGAAACGTCACTCGTCAGCTTCCGCGGAGATTCGGCGCTGCAGCCGTGGATTCTAGCGATGGAAGCAACGTCGACACACCCCATCGCGAGTGGCTTCCGTCGCGCGTGGCCCGACGTGACACCGCGTGTCGGTGCGCAGGCAGTGCACACCATCGGTGGTGGAATCGTGGGTGATGTATGCGGTCACCGCATCATCATTGGCGCACCGCGCTTCGTCGCGGCACAACTACCGGATGCACATTGGCCAACATGGTGCACCGACGACGAATACACGCCTGTGATCATTGCGGTTGACGGTCGCATCACCGCAAGTGCGTCATTCGGTGATGCGATTCGCGCCGATGCGCTGGCCTCGCTCACGACGCTGCGGAATCGCGGCTGGCGGACGATGCTGCTGTCCGGTGACAGCGCCACGATCTGCGCGCGTGTCGGTTCGACGCTCGGCTTTGCCGCCGATGAAATCGTCGCCGAGGCGAGTCCGGAAGAGAAAGCGCGACGTGTGTCTGCACTCGTCACATCAGTCGCACGTGGTGCGACGCCGGCCTGCGTCGCGATGGTCGGCGATGGCGTGAACGATGCCGCCGCGATCGCCGCGGCCACGGTTGGTATCGGCGTGCACGGCGGCGCTGAAGCATCGCTGGCCACCGCCGATGTGGCGATGACCCGTGACGGTCTCGCCGCGCTGGTGGCACTCGACACGGGTGCGCGTCGCGCGATGCGTGTCATCCGACGCAACATCGCCTGGGCTTTTGCCTACAACTCACTCGGCGTCGTGCTGGCCGTGACCGGGCACATCACACCACTCGTCGCCGCCATCATGATGCCCGCCAGTTCGCTGACGGTCGTGCTGTGCAGCTGGCTCGGCAAAACGTTCACTCCGGAACCGCAATGAGCGTGCTGTATGTCGTCGTGCCACTGGCACTTGTGATCGTCGCGATCGGTGTGGCCGGGTATCTGTGGGCGGTGCGGAGCGGGCAGATGGACGACCTCGAAACGCCCGGGCTGCGTGTGATTCGTGACGAGCAGTAGCCGGAGCCGGCGGGAATCAAGAGCTGATGTGTCACCAACTCGCCCGCCGGATCGTCTGTTGACGTGTCCTCCACGACCCGGTCCCGACCGCCGCTGTTCGCCGGTCTTCCAGTCGCCGAGTTCGATACCTGGAAGTCGCACAAAGCTGAGCTGACGGCCTTCGCCCGGTCACTCGGCATTCCGGCCACCGGCGCCAAGGCGGCCGTGGCCGCGCGCATTCGGACGCAGCTCGCGGCACACGAGGTGACGGCGAATGCGGCAGGGCAACGCTTGAACGGACCGCGCCACGACGTGTCGTAGTCTGTAGCGTCAAGCGGAGATCAGCGATCGTCGTCGGAATCGTCGGACCCTGCCCGGCCAATGACAAGGCCCGTCGATACACCCGGAAACTCATGACCGGCGATCAGAAGCCAGCCGCCACTCGGCTGTCTGCGGCAGTGAGTATTCCGCGGTGAAGAGTTGCCGCGCAGGTCTGCGTTCAGCGCCTGCTCATCCGCGGGCAGCGACGCAACGCGCACCACCTCGTCCGCCGCCCATTTGTCGGGTGCGGAGTTCGGTGCGTTCACGTCGTGCGCGAAGAAGATGTGCGCCAGCGAAGGACTGACCTCGATCACGCCGATCGGCCTCAAATTGCCACGGAACGCATTCAACAACTCCGATACTCCGACATCCGCCTCGCTCAACACGCCGTCAGCAACGTGTCGCGCAAGCATCCAGCCGATCGATTGCCCCTCGAGAAATGAAGCAAACACGTCGTGCGGTGCCGCCGCACGCAGGGCATCGAGATTGGCGATATGCGGCAATTCGCGCGAGACATCGTCCAGTCGACCAATCGCCTCCTGATGCTTGCGAAGATTGTACTCAGCAAGCTCCTGCGGCATGTCGGGATCGCCGTACGTAAAGTCCTTCAGCTGGAGCGGGCGGCGCGCACCCGCCTGTGCGAAGCGGGAGATGGTCTCGCGCTGAAATGCGCGCAGACTCACCGGGTCACAGCACTGCGCCGCGCCCCGAAAGTCTTCGGCATTCAACCGCTCGACCGCGACACGGAAGAGCGCCAGCGGATCATCGAACGTGTCCACGCGAGTCTCCCGTGCACGACTGAGATAGATTCACTTTGATACGCAATCAGATCTACGTCAGTTCCCTGGCCTTCGCAATCCGCCCGTCAGCCCTTCCCGATCACCGCAAACAGATCCGTCGGATCCTGTAACGCCGGCACCAGATCGATCTCCACACCGCCCCCGTCCCGTCGGATCAGGTGGTACAGATACCGCAGCATCGAGAAGTCCTCGATCGCGAAGCCGACCGAATCGAACAGTGTGACATCGTCGGCTGTTGTGCGACCCGGTGCCTCACCCGTGATCACACGCCACAGCTCCGTCACCGCGAAGTCGGCCGGCATCTGCTGCAGTTCCCCTTCAATGCGCGTCTGCGGCTCGAACTCCACGAACACCTTCGATCGTGCGATCAGCGATGCGTCCAGCTCAGTCTTGCCGGGGCAATCACCGCCGATCGCGTTCAAGTGCACACCGAACTGCACCTGTGCGCTGTTCAACACCGCAGCCCGCTTCTTTGCTGCCGTCGCGGTGGTGATGATGTCGGCGCCATGCACCGCATCGTCCGCTGACGTCGCCGCCACGATCGTGATGTCGTGACCCGCGAGATTGCGCGTGAACTTGGCCAGTGCCGCCGGATTGATGTCGAAGGCGCGGATCGTGCGCACATTGGTCGCCGCGACGAACGCCAGAGTCTGAAACTCCGCTTGCGCACCGAGGCCGATCAGCGCCATCGTCGTCGACTCCGGACGCGCAAGGAACTTCGCAGCGAGCGCCGATGTCGCGGCCGTGCGCAATGCGGTGGCCACCGTCATTTCGCTCACGAGCAGCGGATACCCCGTCGCCACATCGGCGAGCACGCCGAGGCCCGTCACGGTGAGCTTGCCGGCGTCCGCGTTGGCCGGATGGCCGTTCACGTATTTGAACGCGTAGAGGGTGTCGTCGGCCGTCGGCATCAGCTCGATCACACCGTTCGGCGAATGGCTCGCCACCCGCGCACTCTTCTCGAACTGCAGCCAGCGGCGAAAGTCCTGCTCGAGATACTGCACCAGTCCGGCGAGAAACGGCACGGGACCGAGTCGGGCCACCATTCGGGCAACCGCCGGGACATCAAGGAACTGCACCATCGGATTTCGCTCCGATCGGGTCGGCACTTCACGCGGCGCTACGACAGCTGGCCTGTCCGGCGAGCCGCGATCCGCGAAAGATATCGACGATTCCACCCATCCCCCGACCGCGTGAAGTCGAGGACGCTTCGCGACCCGCCTGGCAGGCCCGACAGCAGTAATTCGTAGGAGCGTCCGACACTCCCCTCAATGCTGCGCCGATTTGCGCCACTCGTGTCCCTCGCCCTCCTGCTCGGTCGCCCCAGCCCGGCCGCCGCACAGGACCGCGCCCCGCTTGTCGCCGGTCGGACAGAAGCCGACTGGAGGGACGACCTGCGGAACCCGCAACCCATCGTGCGACAGGCCGCGCTGGAAGCGCTGGTGCAGTTCGCCGATGTCACCAGCCAGACGATCATTTATCTGGTGCCATTGATCGGCGATCCGGACGTCAACGTGCGACGCACCGCCATTCGCGCGATCGGACACGGTGGCAAGGAAGCCCGGCGCGCGTCGCCCGCTCTCTGGCGCGCCTGGAAGGATGACGATCCGCTCGTCTCAGCCGATGCCGGTATCGCGCTCGTGCAGATCGGCGACGACAACATTCGCACATTTCGCACTCGTCTCTCCGTCGGTGAACCGATCGATCGTGCACGTGCCGCAGCGGCACTCGCGAATGCCGGTGTTGCGGCGCGCATTGCCATTCACGCACTCCGCGATCACGTCGGTGATGAGGATCCTCGCGTGCGCGGTGCCTGCCTGTCCGCGCTCGCGGCACTCGATGAAACTCCCGGCAACACGACGGCAACGCTCGTGGCGCGCAGCCTGCTGCGCGAGATCAGCGATTCCCCTCTCCTCGACGCGAGTGATGCAGTACTCCGCGCCCGCACGGCACTCACGATCCTCACGCGCGCCGGAAAACACGCGAAAGGTGCGTTGCGCCCGATGCAGCTGATTCTCTGGGACGGCCCCAGCCCGCTCCGCACCGGCGCCGCACAGGTACTCGGCAAGATTCCCGGCGAAGGCGACAAGGCTCTCTCGCTCGCCGTGGCCGCTGGTGACGCACGCGTGCGTGAAGCGGCCCTCGCTGGACTGTCCGCCGATCGTTCGCGCCGACGCGCGCTACCCGCGGTCCTCGATTCGCTGCGTCACATCGATCCGCAGGCCGACACCGCGCGCACCCGGGTGATGGTCGAAGCGATCGGCATGGTCGCGACGCGCGATCGGACGGTCGATCGTGCGCTCGACCGCGTGCTCAAGGCGGCGCCATCTCTGGCCGCCGCCGTCACCCTTGCTCGTCGACGACTTGCGATCGGATTCTGACCACGTAACACGTCATCCTGTGCGACAATCAGTCCGTCCCGTTGCCGCCGTGCCGCGATCGGGGTAGCATCGCGCATGGTGATTGAACAGCACAACGATCCACTCGAACGATTCCGCGCGCAGGATCTGGACGCGGCGATGGCCGATGCGAGCCGCAAACAGGGCGTCGTGACACCGATGTTCGACGTGATTGCCCCGCGCTACGACGCGTTCACGCGCCTCTTTTCGTTTGGCATGGATGCGGTGTGGAAGCAGGACCTCATCGACGCCGTCGTGTCGCGATCTGCCGGCGCCCAGCGCGCACTCGATGTCGCCTGCGGCACCGGGGATCTTGGATTTTCGCTTGCCACACGTCTGCCGTCACTGCAGGTGACCGGCGTTGATCCGTCGGCCGAGATGCTCACGATCGCCACAGCGCGCGCGACACGTGACGCGACCACGCGCGTGACATTTCATCTCGGTGCGTTCGCGGCGCTGCCCGCCGCATCCGCATCGATCGATGTCCTCACAGCCGGCTACGGATTCCGCAACGTGCCCGATCTCGACGCCGCCGTGCGCGAGTGTGCGCGCGTCATCAAACCCGGCGGTACACTCGGCTCGCTCGATTTTTTCCTGCCGCCGAACGCGCTCTGGCGCACGCTCTTTCTCTGGTATCTGCGTGTGTCCGGCAACATCGTCGGCTGGTGGTGGCATCGCACACCGGCGATCTACGGCTACATCGCGCGATCGATCGCGTCGTTCGTGACTGCCGAACAATTCTCGGCACTGCTGCAGCAGCACGGTTTCAGGATCGTGCACACACGACGCATGCTGTTGGGCGGCACGGCGCTGCATATCGCCGTGCGCGAGGCGACATCATGACAACGCTCATCCTCGGTGCACACCGCCCACTCGGTCTGGCATGCACACGCGCGGTGCTTACCAGCGGGCAGCCTGTGATGGCTGGTGTGCAGGCACCGCACCGCCTGCCACCAGCACTGGACGACCTGCGAGCCGAATCGCCATCGCTGCTGACAAGTTTTGTCTGGCAGCACGGCGCGACCCCGACACTGCCGACCATCACGCGGGCCATCATCGCCGAACTGCCGATCCCACCCGCTCAGAGCGACGAAGCCGATGATCCGACCGCGGATTTGCGCGCGCTGACACCGGAACGCGTGCTGGCCGATGCGCGCGCTGTCATCGCACCGACGCTCGCCGCGATGCAGTTCATCGCGCAGGTGAAGCCCGCGCGCGTGCTCATTCAGGCCAGCTGGCTCGGCTCCATCGATGAGAAAATCCGCGGTGGCGGATATGCAATCGGCGTGGCGTACGCGGCACAGCTGATGCTGGTGCGCACTGCCGCGCTTGACCTCAGCCGCGCCGGGATTGCGGTGGTCATCGGCAATGCCGGCCGCTACAAGCTCGATATGTCCGGCCCCGGTTTTCACGCCGAGGTGGACGAAGTGGCCACGGGGCTGCTATCGGTGCTGGATGGATGTGTGCCGGGTGCCGAGCCGGAGTTCCGCGACTGGCGGGGCACGATCCGGCGCTGGTGAGGCCATGGGCAGCTTATGGGGACGGATCCCACCAGCTCATGGGTGCGGAGTTCCAAGATCTCCGTCGCCTTGATCCGTCCTGCCGCGATTCGCCGGCCGGTAAACCTCCTCCCGCAAACAGCCGATCCTTTCCCTGATGGATCGCCCTCGAACCGCGCCGCTGCCCGAATGACGATTCCTCCGATCCACGGCAGCATTGGCCCGAGCACGCCACGCCGCATTCCCGTGCTCACGGCGCCGGTCAGTACGGGTGTTCCGCCGATCATCGGCGATGAACCGCTGGTGCTGCCGCAGGGCGCGCCAGCCGCGGGATCGACGGCGACCGGCGCATCGCTTCGACAGGATCCGCCTATCTCACTGGCCGGTCGTCTCGACGCCGGCGATGTGCTGCCTGACACGACTCAGCTCGCGCTCGCCCTCGAATCCGCCACCCGTGCGCTGCAGAACGGCCGCGCCGATCTGGTACTGACTGAACTCGACGCGGTCTGGTCCAACCAGCTTGCCTCCGATTCACCGTGGTATCTGCGCACCGCGGCGCTGCAACTGCTTGGTCGTATGGGCGACGCTGAGCAGGTCATGCGCGAGGCGATCGAACAGTTGCCGCGATCCGCCGCGATGCTCTACCTGCTCGGTGTGCATTGCGCGGATCGCGGTCAGCCGGATGCCGCGCGCCTCGCGAATGACCACGCACTCGCACTGCATCCGGCCGAGCCGCTGCTCTGGCTGCAGCGCGCCGCACTGCTGCAGAACGACGCGTTGCCAGGCACCGCGGCCGCGATTCTCGAACATGTCCTCAGCATGGAGCCGACATTTCCCGCGTCGGCGTGGCTGGAGACGCTCGCGAAACTCGGAATGCGCGCGAATCGCACACCGACGCCCACGCTGCAGCGCGCGATCGCGCGACTGACACCCTCCGGCCTGCCCGCCATCGTCGAACACCCGGCGTCGCCGTCCGTGTCAGCGCCAGCCGCCCTCTCGCTCACCGTCCTCGACACCGCACTGCGCTACGGGCTCACACTCCTCGAGTCACCTACACAGAGCGCACGCACTGCGACACATGTCCGCGTCACCGCGGACACGCCAACGATCTACGCGGAACGGTT
>JANLPZ010000154.1:0-46965 GCA_031367535.1 Gemmatimonadaceae bacterium | reverse complement strand
ACCGACAGGAGCGCGCTTGCGCCAGATGAAGTACGCCGGTGCGCCGGCCAGTACCACGGCCATGCCGATCAACGCCTGTTTGGGTTGCGAAATCATGGTGTTGAGGACGATCACCGCCGCCGCCAGCACGAACAGAATCGGTGTCAGCGGATAGAACGGCACCTTGAACGGGCGCGCCGCGTCGGGTCGCTTGATACGCAGCGCAATCACCGCCGCCGCGCCCAGCGCATAGAAGATCCAGCCGATGAAGACCACGTAGGTCAACAGCTGCTCGAACGTGCCCGTCAGCGCGAGTACAATCGCCCATGTGCAACTCGTGATGATGGCCAGCGCGGGCGTATTGAATTTCGGATGGATGTCGGCGAGCCGCTTGAAAAACAAACCGTCATGCGCCATCGCGAAGTAGACGCGCGGCACCGTGATCACCGTCGCATGTGCGGCGCTGTACATCGACACGATGATCACCGCCGCGACCAGCCAGCCGGCGGCGGGGCCAAGGACGACAGCAACCGACTCGCCAGCGACACGCTGTGACGCAGCGACACCCGCCGGTCCGAGAGCCGCGAGGTAGGCGAAGTTCGCGATCAGGTAGATCACGATCAGCGAGATCGTGCCCAGCGCGATGGCACGAGGCAGCGACTTCTGCGGATCCTTCGCTTCGGCGGACACGAACGTCACGTACTGCCAGCCCTCGTACGCCCACAGCACGGAGATGATCGACAACCCGACGCCGGAGAACGATGCTGGTGTGACCGTGTGCGGCACGGCGACCGCAGGACTGCCCTTGCCGAGCACAAACAGAATCGCACTCAAGACAAGGATCGCGATCACCTTGATGCCGGTTGCGAGGTTCTGCACCGTCGCACTCTCGCGCGTGCCACGCACGTTGATCACCATCATCAACACGATCAGCGCCGATGCGACAATGCCCTTCTGCATCTGCGACATCGGCATGAACTGCGTCATGTAATTCGCGGCTGCGACGGCCAGCGTCGCGATGGTACCGGCGCCGATCACGAAGAACAGTGTCCAGCCGTAGAGAAATGCCGGGAACCGACCGAAGCCATCGCGAATGAAGGCGTATAGTCCGCCACCGCCGCCCGTGCCTTCCATCGCGCCCAGTTCACCGTAACTCAGCGCGCCGAGCAGCGACAAGATGCCACCGACCAGCCACACCCCGGTGGCGATCGGCACCGAGTCCCCGCTCTGCGCCAGCACCGATGATGGCACCAGGAAAATGCCGGAGCCGATCACGTTCCCGACGACGAGCAGCGTCAGGTCGCGGGTTCCGAGCGTGCGCGCAAGAGTGGTGGCCATGGCGTGGTCTGAATGGCGAACGAACGGTGCGGCATCGCTCCGCAACGTATCGCGGCGTCACCGTCGGTGCGGAGGGGCATTGCCTTCGCCAGTCGACGGCGATTGAATCCCCGTCACATCGCGACTCACTCCGTCTCGCCTGGCCCGACACACATGTTCTCCCGCTTCACCCGCGCGATCGTGCGCCCGCCGTCTCCGAACTTCGCGGATGGCCTGACGACAGTCGATATCGGCCGCCCGGACGTGTCGCTGGCGCTGCGTCAGCATGCGGCGTACTGCGACGCGCTGGCGCGCCATGGCTGTCAGGTCATCGCGCTACCCGCCGACGCGCGCTATCCCGACGCCACGTTCGTCGAGGACACGGCGCTCGTACTCCCGGGGCTCGGTGCGATGCTGACGCGACCTGGGGCCGAGAGTCGTGCGGGTGAGGTGGATACAATCGCCGGAGCGCTGGTGGCGCACTTCCCGACACTCGCACAGATCGGTGCGCCCGGGACGCTCGATGCCGGTGATGTGTGCGAAGCCCGCGATCACGTGTTCATCGGCATTTCGCATCGCACGAATGCCGATGGCGCGGCGCAGCTCTCGGCCTGGCTGCAGCAATTCGGCATCACGTCGTCGACGGTGGACATCCGCGGCATCGACAGCATCCTCCATCTCAAGAGCGGGATCGCCGCACTTGAGCCGCGTCGTCTCGTGCTGATCGAGGCGCTCGCCGAACATCCGGCGTTTGCCGGCTACGAGGTGGTGCGCGTGCCTGCGGGTGAGGAATACGGCGGCAACTGTGTGCGCGTCAACGACGTCGTCTTCGTGTCTGAAGGCCAGCCGCAGTTCGACGCGCGCCTGCGCACGCTCGGTTACACGCTCGAGGTGCTCGACATGAGCGAGTACAAGAAGATGGACGGCGGATTGAGCTGTCTGTCGCTGCGCTTCTGAGCAATTACGGCGTTGCGGGCGCGAGTGGCAGGATGATGTGTGACGGATAAAGCGCGCTGTGAAAAATCGTGTTGTCCGCAGTGACCTCGCGCCGGTTCCGGCCGAGTGGCTCGCCGGTGTTCGGATTGACATCGAAGCGCGGGAAGTTGCTGCTGGAGATGTCGACGCGAATGCGGTGTCCCGTCTTGAACACGTTTGCAGTGGGGAACGGTTCGATGGTGAACGGATACACGCGGCTGGGCATCAGCATCACGGCGTGATCGCGTGTCGCCCGATAGCGGCCGCGCACGATCGCATCAGTCAGGTTCATGTCGAAGCCACCCGGCCACGCCTCGCTCGACGGATAGACATCGATCAGCTTTGCCGTGAAATCGGTGTCGGTACGATTCGACGATGCGTGCAGCACCACCTTGATCGGTCCGATGACGGTCATGTCTTCCGCGAGTGGTTCGGTCTGGAACACGACAACGTCAGCGCGTGAACGCAGTGGCAGGAACGGCGCGGCCGACGGCGGAAAGCGCGGGTCTTCACGCTGATCGTACGCACCATCCTTGAGTCGCGCGGATGACCCGCCGCCGAGCGTCGGCACGGGATGCGCCGGATCGAACGTGTAGGTGGTGGACGACACGCGTTCCGCCGGTCGCTTGGTGCTGAGTGAGCCATCGGCGTGGAAGTAGTACGGCACCATCCGCGTGCCGGGGAGCGGCCACGATGGAGAGTTACGCCAATAGCCACCGTGAAAGAGTCGGCCATCGGCGTCCTTCTGGCCATCGCCGGTGCCCATCACGAACAGTCGCACTGGCGCGTCGTTCTCGACGCCGGTCGCCTCACCTTTCATGTAGTGATCGAACCAGCGCAGGTGATAGGCGCCGTAGAAATCCGCGATCGTCGCATCGGTGCCGAACGACACATCGCCGGCGTAGGGATGCACGTTGCCACTGTGGGTCCACGGGCCGACAAGAATGCGTTGCGGCGCCGACTTCAGCGCGCCCAGTCCGACGAAATTCCGGAACGTGCCGGCGAGGAAAATGTCATACCAGCCGCCGATGTGAATCATCGGGATGTTTGCGGTCTGCGCGTAGTGCTCTTCCCAGTTCACCATCGGGTCCTTCCAGAACGCGTCGTAGTCCGCGTGCTCGAAGAAGTCGAGGTACCATCCCTCGTAGAGCGGTGCGACGGACAACGGATTCAATCCGCGCCGCATCGGCTGCATGTTGTACCAGTCCTCCACCTTCTCGCGGGTCAGCAGCGCCTTGACCGCCTCGTTCGGCGCATCCGCCAGCAGCTGACTCCACGCCCAGGTCAATTGTCGTCCCATCTCATACGTGCCGCGATACCGCACGCCATGATCCCACGCGTTCGACATGCCGCCCATGTTGATCACGAGCGTGCTCAGATGCGGCGGATTGAGTTGCGCCGCACCGGCCTGTGCATGTGCTGCGAAGGACTGTCCCCACATGCCAATCTTGCCGTTCGACCACGGCTGTTGCGCCAGCCACTCGACGGTGTCGTAACCATCGGTGGCGTCGGCCGGCTGCACTTTGAGGAACTTTCCTTCCGATGCGTACCGTCCGCGCAGATCCTGCACCGCCACCACGTAGCCGTGTTTCGCGAACGTCTCGGCCTGTGGCGCCAGCGATCCTTTATCGTACGGCGTGCGATTGAGCAGCACGGGGAAGCGCCCGTCGATGGCCACACCGTTGCGCGCCGGGCGATAGACATCGGTCGCCATCTTCGATCCGTCACGCGTCGGGATCATCAGGTTGTGTTCCGACCGCACGACGTCGAACGGTGTCGGCACCTGCGCGTCCAGCTGCATCGCCAGAAGCGTCGCAGCCGTGAGGCTCGCCAGCAGAATCCGGATGACCATGATGCCTAGTGGAGTGGTGTTGCGACGATATGCCCCATGACGGGTATCACGGTCGTGATCAGCCCGGTGCCGAGCAGCACGAGCGCGGTGAGGCACGCCCACTTGATGGTGAAACGCTGATGTGCATCGAAGTCCACGCCGGCCAGCCCGACCAGCAGGTACGTTGACGGCACCAGTGGGCTGAGCAGATGTACCGGTTGCCCGATCAGGGATGCACGTCCCATCTCGGCGGCGCTGATGCCGTACACCTGGCCGGCCTTCGCGAGAATCGGCAGGATGCCGTAGTAGAACGCATCGTTCGAAATGAAGAACGTGAACGGAATGCTGAGCACACCAGTGACGATCGACAGATAGGGCCCGAGCGCGGTCGGAATCACGTGTACGACACTGTCCGCCATCGCGTCGACCATCTTCGTGCCGGACAGGATGCCGGTGAAGATGCCAGCCGCGAAAATCAGCGATGCCACCGCCATCACATTCGCGGCGTGTGTCGCCAGCAGCTGCTTCTGCTCAGGCACGCTCGGATAGTTGATCATGATCGCAATCGCGAAACCGATCATGAACAGAATCGGCAGCGGCATGATCGCCAGCACCAGTGCGATCATCAGCAGCACGGTCAGCGCAGCGTTGAGCCACAACAACTTCGGGCGACGCGTGTCGGCGACACCGTCGTTGCCCGAATCCGTCAGCGACGTCGAATCGTTGAACGTCGCGGCGCCGACGGTGACGATGCGCGCGCGTTCATTCAGGCCGATGCGATAGGCCGCATACAGCACCCACGCAGCGCCAACCAGCATGGCCGGAATCATCGGGACGAACAGATCGCCGGCGTCGACCGCGAGTGCCGCCGCAGCGCGCGCGGTGGGACCGCCCCATGGCAGAATGTTCATCACACCGCCGGCCAGCATCGTCACACACGCCAGAACCAGCGGACGGATACCGAGTTTGCGATAGAGCGGCAGCATCGCGGCGACGGTGATCATGTATGTGGTCGACCCGTCACCGTCGAGCGACACAACCAGTGCAAGCACCGCCGTGCCCACGACAACCTTCACCGGATTGCCGTCCACCAGTCGCACGAGCGTCGTCACGACCGGCTCGAACAGTCCGGCGTCGATCATGATCGCGAAATAGAGAATCGCGAACGTGAGCATGATGCCGGTTGGCGCGAGCTTGACGACACCCGCCAGCATCATTGCGCCGAGACCAGCGCCGAAACCGCCCAGCAATCCGAACACGATCGGCACCAGAATCAGTGCCGTGAGTGGTGCCATTTTTCGTGTCATGATCAGCGTCATGAACACGATGACCATTCCGAACGCGAGGAGCGTGAGCATCGGGCGGGTGAAGTGTTGTCGAAGGTCGACTCGATACTATCCCAACGTCACCATCCCTGCGTCAACAACGTGCCGCTATCGCAGCGACTCGATCTCGTCAGGTGTGATCGGGCGGAACGCGACGTCGAACGTCAGCCACGCCACCTTCGCGAACGGCAGCAGCAGCGCTGGCGCGATGGCAATGCCGAGTGGCATGGCCCAGGTGAGTGTATCCCACGGGACATTCGGCCACGACGCGATGATCGAGACGCCGAAGACCACCGCGAACAGCCCCTCGGCCACCGCGAGATTGGCGAGCATCGCGCCGGAAAAATAGGAATCGCTGCTGCGCGTGAAGTGGAAGCCGCAGTGACTGCACTTGTCGTTGACGGTGGCCCACGGGCGCACGACCGCACCGATGCCACAGTTCGGACAGCGCAACCGAAGCGCGCGGCCCATCAGGCGGAAAAGTTGTGAGAAGCTCGGGAACTCGAGCGCTGACTCCGTGGTTGTGGCGCCGGGGCCGGGCATCGCAGGCCGGGCAGGTATCGGAGCCGGCGTCGGTTGACGGTCGGGATCACGGAGTTCCGGCGGATATACCATCAACGCAATCTAGGGAGCGGAACCGGAGCATCGTCGCACCCGACGCGGCGTTCCGGATCTCGTCTCCCTCCCCATTCGCCCGGTGTCGTCCCCGGCGCGCACCCGCCACTCTGCAGTTAGCTTGTGCGGATGCGCCGCCGTGTCCCGGCGGCGATTCCGTTTCTTCCCGATTCCGATCTGACGATGTCGTTTGAAATTGCCGTCAAGAAGGCCGAAGGCGTCGAGCGCCTCCTCGGCGTGACCGTGTCCGTCGAGACCGTCAAGGCCGCCGAAGAGAAGGCCGTCAAGCGCTACGCCTCGGCCGCCCGCATGCCTGGCTTCCGCCCAGGCAAGGCCCCGCTTCACCTGATCAAGAAGACCTACGCCGCCCAGATCCGTGAGGAGGCGATGGAAAGCCTCGTCCAGGACGCATGGAAGCAGGCGCTCGATCAGGAGAAGCTCGAGCCGATCGCCCAGCCGCACGTCCACGATCTCAAATTCGAGGACGGCGAGCCGGTCACGTTCGACATCCATCTCGAGGTCCGCCCCGAGATCGCGATCGAGACGACCACGGGCTTCACCGTCTCGCGTCCGTCCCAGGCAGTGACCGACACCATGGTCGAGGAGCAGCTGGAAACGCTCCGCGAGCAGCGCGCCGCCCTCGAGCCGGTTGAGGACAAGCCGCAGCCGGGTGATCAGGTCCGCGTCAAGATTGCGTCGCAAGAAGAGGGCGGCGAAATGCCGGAGCAGCGCGAATACCCGCTCGAGCTCGGCAAGGGCCAGGCGATTCCGGGGATCGAGGAGCTGATCATGGAGGCCACCCCCGGCGAGACCGTCGAACGAGCGGTCCGCTGGCCCGATGATTTCCCGGACGAGGCGCAGCGCGGGAAGGCCAAACTGACTCGCGTCACCTTGCTCGAGGTGAAGCGGAAGACGCTGCCGGCGCTGGATGATGCTTTTGCCCGCGAACTTGGAGATTTCGACACCGTGTCGGTTCTCAAGGACGCCGTGCGCAAGGACATGGGTGAACACATGCTCCGCGAAGCTGACGCCTCCGTCCGCGAGCAGCTGCTGGATCAGGTGATCGCCGCCAATCCGTTCGAGATTCCGAACGCGTGGGTGCAGCAGGTGATGGGCGCCTACATGCAGATGTATCAGGTCCCGGAAAACATGCACGAGCGTTTCGCTGGTGAGTTCCGTCCGATGGCTGAACGGCAGGTGCGCCGCGACGTGGTGATCGACACGATCGCCGAGAAGGAAGGGCTGGTGGCGAGCACGTCCGACGTGGATGAGAAGGTCGCCGAGATGGCAGCGAAGACCGGCGTCGAGACTGGACAGCTGTACGTGCGTCTTGAGAAGGAAGGACGGCTCAAGGAGCTGGAGCGGACAGTCACGGACGAGAAGGTGTTCAACTGGCTGATTGCACGGAACACCGTGAATCAGGTAGCGTAAGGAAACAGCGGGAGCAGCAGGAGTTCTCATCGGGTCGAAGCCCGGTGCCATAACCTCAGCAGGAAGCCCGAACCATGGCCAGCATTTACGCTCCGTACGTGATCGAACGGTCCAGCCGCGGCGAGCGGTCGTACGACGTCTTCTCGCGGTTGTTGATGGACCGGATCATCTTCCTCGGCACGCCAATCAATGACGATGTCGCGAACATCATCATCGCCCAGCTGCTGTTCCTGCAGGCGGACAATGCGGATCGCGACATCAGCCTGTACATCAACTCCCCGGGCGGCAGCGTCTCGGCGGGTCTGGCGATCTACGACACGATCAACTTCATGTCGGCGCCGGTGAACACGATCTGCATGGGCATGGCCGCCAGCATGGGCGCTTTCCTGCTCAGTGCCGGTCGCAAGGGCAAGCGCTCGGCGTTGCCGCACAGCCGGATCATGATCCACCAGCCGAGTCAGAACGGCGGCGGTGGCATGGCATCGGACATCGAAATTCAGGCGCGCGAGATCCTGTATCTCAAGGGCAAGCTGAACGAGCTGATGTCGAAGCACACGGGCAAGTCGGTGGAAGTGATCGAGCGTGACACCGATCGTGACCGCTTCATGAGCGCACAGGAAGCACTCGACTACGGTATCATCGACAACATCGTGACCAGCCGCAGTGAGCTGAATCTCGACACCAAGCCAGCGGTCGTCGCCGCCGGCTGAGCGGGAACGAAAGCGGTGCCGCAACCGTAAACAGTTGTGATACCGATACTTGGGAGGGGCTGCAGCTTTCGCGTTGCGGCCCCTTGCCATCTGCGGACGGGCTGATCTTGCATTGCGATCCCTGTCCCACGCTGTAGCTTCGAAAGGTGGATGAGTCCCCATGCGGGGGGCTTGCCGTGTTTTCTGCCGGGTCTCGAATGTCGCACGACAAGCATCTGCGCTGTTCGTTCTGCGGAAAGTCCAAGGATGCTG
This sequence comes from Gemmatimonadaceae bacterium, assembly GCA_031367535.1. Taxonomy (GTDB): domain Bacteria; phylum Gemmatimonadota; class Gemmatimonadetes; order Gemmatimonadales; family Gemmatimonadaceae; genus JACMLX01. The sequence continues at coordinate 38,530 of JANLPZ010000154.1, read as the reverse complement.
TCCGGAAATTCATTTCCGGGCCATCCGTGTACATCTGCAACGAATGCATTGCGCTCTGCAATGAGATCCTGGCCGAGGATGAGGAGCGCGAGGTCGCGGAAGCGATCACGCAGGTTCCGACGCCGCAGGAAATCAAGGACATCCTCGATCAGTATGTGATCGGGCAGGAGCGGGCCAAGAAGGCGCTGTCGGTGGCGGTCTACAACCACTACAAGCGCATCAACCTTGGCGCGACCCGTGATGAGGATGTTGAGCTCGAAAAGTCGAACATCCTGATGATCGGACCGACGGGTGTCGGGAAGACGCTGCTCGCGCAGACGCTGGCCAAGATCCTCGATGTGCCGTTCACGATTGCCGACGCCACCACGCTGACCGAGGCCGGCTACGTCGGCGAGGATGTCGAGAACATTCTCGTGCGTCTGCTGCAGGCCGGCGATTTCAACGTGCAGGAGTGCGAGCGCGGCATCGTCTACATCGACGAGATCGACAAAATCGCGCGCAAGAGCGAGAACCCGAGCATCACGCGCGATGTCAGCGGCGAGGGCGTGCAGCAGGCCCTGCTCAAGATTCTCGAAGGCACGGTCGCCAGTGTTCCACCGCAGGGTGGTCGCAAGCATCCGCAGCAGGAATACATCCAGATCAACACGAAGGACATCCTGTTCATCTGCGGCGGTGCCTTCGACGGTCTCGAGAAGATCATCGAGGCGCGCGTCGGCAAGCAGCGGATCGGATTTGGTGGCGCCGACAAGGCACTGCTCGAGCGCACCGCGAAGGAACCGTTCGCCGATGTGGAGCCGGATGACCTGCTGCGCTTCGGCATCATCCCGGAACTCGTCGGTCGACTGCCGGTCGCCGTGCCGCTGGAGTCACTCGACGAGGAAGCGCTGGTGCAGATTCTCCGCGAGCCGAAGAATGCGCTCGTGAAGCAGTATCAGAAGCTGTTTGCACTCGAGGAAGTGAAGCTGGATTTCGAGGAGAGTGCGTTGCGTGCGGTGGCCACCAAGGCCCTCAAGCGCGGCACCGGTGCGCGTGGTCTGCGCGCGATTCTCGAGGAAATCCTGATGGACGTCATGTTCGACCTTCCGAGTCGCGAAGACGTGACGGAAGTGCGTGTCATCGAGAGCTGCGTCACGAGTCGGGCACAGCCGCTGCTCGAGATCTCGCCCGCTCGCCGCAAGAAGGAAGCGTAGCCCTGAGCCCGGTCTTCCGGCGCGATGGGGACAGGATCGAATCGCCGGAGCGGTTGCCCGTAGTACCGCTGCGCGACGTCGTCATCTTTCCTCACGTCGTCATGCCCCTGCTGGTCGGTCGCGCCGCCAGCCTCGCTGCCCTCGATACGGCGGCGGCCGACGACTCGCTCGTCCTGCTGGTTGCACAGAAGCGCGCCGACACCGAAGAACCCGGCAGCACCGATCTGTATCGGGTTGGTGTGGTCGCGCGGATCCTGCAGATCTCACGTCTGCAGAACGGGACGACGCGTGTGCTGGTCGAATCGCTCGCGCGTGCGAAAGTCACGCGGTACGCGATGGCCGGCTCGCATCTGAAGGCGAACGTGCAGCCGTTTCCGCTCGACGCCACGCCGCTCAGTGAGGACGAAGAGCGTCAGACGCGCCGCGCCGTGACGACGTTCGAGGAATACGTCGCGCTGCACCGCCGATTGCCGGATGAAGTGGTGCGTCTGATCGGCGGCGCGGAAACGCCGGAACAACAGGCGTGCCTGATGGCCGCGCACTTGAGCGTGAAACTCGAAGTCCGTCAACGCCTGCTCGAGTCGCAGACGCTGGGCGTGCTGTTCGATCAGCTGACGATGACGCTGGCCGGCGAGGTCGAGCTGCTGCGCCTCGAACGCAAGATCGAGGATGATGTGCGCGGCGCGCTGTTCCAGAATCAGCGTGAGTTCTACCTGCAGGAGCAGCTGCGCGCGATTCATCGCGAACTGGGCAACGAAGACGGCGACGAGGTCGCGGAGCTCGACGCGCAGCTGATCGCCGCGCAGTTACCGGAGACGGTGCTGACGCGCGCGCGGCGCGAGATCCGCAAGCTGCGCAGGATGGCGCCACTCAGCCCCGAAGCGACGGTCAGCCGGACGTTCCTCGACTGGGTGCTCACGCTCCCGTGGCACAAGCGGACGGACGACACGCTCGATGTGGCGCGCGCGAAGGTCGTGCTGGACGAGGATCACTACGGCCTCGAGGATGTGAAGGATCGCATTCTCGACTACATCGCCGTCCTGAAGCAGGTCGGAAAGATGGACGGCCCGATTCTCTGTCTCGTCGGCCCGCCTGGTGTCGGCAAGACGTCGCTCGCTCGCTCGATTGCCGGTGCCCTGGGTCGCAAGTTCGTTCGCATGTCACTCGGTGGCGTGCGTGATGAAGCCGAGATCCGTGGACATCGTCGCACCTACATCGGTGCGATGCCGGGCCGGATCATTCAGGCGATGCGACGCGCAGAATCGGTGAATCCGGTGATTCTGCTCGATGAAGTCGACAAGCTCGGTGCCGACTGGCGTGGTGATCCCTCAGCAGCGCTGCTGGAAGTGCTCGATCCGGAACAGAACACCGCGTTCAATGACCACTACCTCGAGATCGACTACGATCTGAGTCAGGTGCTGTTCATCACGACCGCGAATTCGCTGAGCGGCATTCCCGAGCCGCTGCGGGATCGCATGGAGATCATCCGACTCACGGGCTATCTCGATCAGGAGAAGCTGGCGATCGCGAAGCAGTATCTCGTGCCGCGCACGCTGAAGGCGGTCGGGATCGATACGAAGGACGTCACGTGGGAAGCCGACGCGTTGCGGACGATCTGTCGCGGATGGACGCGCGAGGCCGGTGTGCGCGACTTCGAGCGGCGCCTGTCGCGCGTCGCACGCAAGCTCGCGCGACAGCGCGCGGAAGCCGTGCCGTCGAAGAAAGGCCCCGCACCACTGGTGGTGCGCACCTCTGAACTGACGGCGTTGCTCGGCGCGATGCAATTCGATCCCGATGACACGTCACTGGAAGACAAGGTTGGCGTCGCCACCGGGCTCGCGTACACCACGGTGGGTGGCGAGACGCTCGAGATCGAAGTCAGTGTGGTCGACGGTCGCGGAAGACTGCAGCTCACCGGCACACTCGGCGATGTGATGAAGGAGTCGGCATCGGCCGCCCTCAGTTATGCGCGACAGCGTGCCACGCATCTCGGCATCGCCCCCGACTTCTACAAGACGAAGGACATCCACATCCACATTCCGGCCGGTGCGACGCCGAAGGATGGTCCAAGCGCCGGCATCGCGATCGCGACCGCCGTGGTGAGTGCGCTGACGGGCACACCAGTGCGTGGTGATGTGGCGATGACGGGCGAAATCACGTTGCGCGGTCGTGTGCTGCCGATCGGTGGCGTGAAGGAAAAGGCTGTCGGCGCACATCGCGCCGGTATCAGTCACGTGTTGCTGCCGAAGGGTAACGTGCGTGACCTCGACGATGTGCCGCAGGAAGTGCGCGATGCCATCACGTTCCACAGCGTAGGCAGCATGGACGAAGTGCTCGCGCTTGGGCTACGGACGCCGAGTGTGCCGCACGCGGTCGTCACTCCGACGTCAGGCGGCACCCATGCGGTGTCGACCGCCGCGGTGCCCGCACGTCGCGAGCGTGGCAGTCGCCGCGCGCCGGTTCATCCCCACTGAGATCGCGTGACCGATTCTGAAGTACCGAAGTCGCCGCCTGCCGCACCGACGCCCGACCCGTTGGTGATCCGCTCGCTCGAATTCGACGGACCGATGGCCACGGTGGACGGCTGGCGTCCCGAGCCGCGACTGCCGGAGATTGCGTTCGCGGGCCGGTCGAACGTCGGCAAGAGTTCCCTGCTCAACGCACTCGTGCGTCGCAAGGCGTTCGCTCGCGTCAGTCGCACACCAGGCCGCACGCGCGAGATCAATTTTTTTCGCGTCAACGAGCAGTTCATGCTGGTCGACCTGCCCGGCTATGGCTACGCGAAGATCAGCAAGGAACGGAAGCTGGCGTGGCGGCCGCTGATTGCGAGCTACATGCAGCACAGCCCGTATCTGCGCGGTGTGGTGCAGCTGCTCGATGTGCGGCACGATCCGACGGCCGACGATCGCGTGATGCTGGACTTCCTCGCCGAACTCGGCGTGCCGACGCTGCTCGCACTGACCAAGGTCGACAAACTCGGTCGCATGGCCCGCGCAAAACGCATCTCAGAGCTCTGTACCGCGTACGAAGTCGATGAAGATCAGGTGATCCCGTTCAGCGCACACGAGAACATCGGTCGCGACGAACTCGCGGACGCGCTGATGCAACTCCTCAACGCCGGCCCGTGGCGCGAAGAACCAGAGTACGTCCCGCGTGCCGACGGCGAAGTCGCGGCGCCATTGTTCGAAATCGAGACTGGGAGCGAGGAGAGCGAGGACTGAGCTCCTCTCGGCCGCTACCATCGCTGAACTGCGTTGGGGCGATAGATCGGGAAGGCCGGAGAGTGCGTGGCTTGCGACCGTCCGTGTCTCTCGCACCATCTCTGACTTTTTTGAGGGGGAGCACACGGAGCGCACCGAGTGCGTCGGTTGCAGCGATCGTCGCTACACGCACCGTCGCTGATTTTTTGTTGGAACTGCTGTTCCCAAATAATCTTCAGCGCGCGATGGGCAGAGCCTGGTGACGCGCGCACTCCGTGCGCTCCGTGAGCTCTTCACCCAAAAACGTCAGGGATGCAACGTCGATCGCGAATCGTTGCAAGTCACGCACTCTCCGGCCTCCCCGCCCTATCCACCCAACGCAGTTGTAGATGTCACGCGCAGAACGTCTTCGACCGCGCCGGCGTCGGCACCGTTGCGGAGGAGATGCTGGATGTGGGACAGTGCTTCGCGCTCTCGGGGCCATGCGCAGCGGTCCATGGCGGCGGTGATCGGCAGCCACTCAAAGGCGTCGTGTTCTTCGGCGAGTCGTGGGTCGAGGTTGGGCGGCACGATGGCGCAGAAAACGACCGTCAGGCTCAGCACACCCTGGTGATGGAGATAGAATCCGCCGAGCGTGATGTTGTAGAGTCGCTCGGCTGAGAATCCTGTTTCTTCGCGAAGCTCGCGCAGTGCGGCGGCCTCGGGGCGTTCACCTGATTCGATCTTGCCGTGTACGATTTCCCAGGCGCCGGTGCAGCGCATGCCAGCGGCACGGCGCAGCAGGAGAATCTCGAGTCCTGATGTCGCGAAGCGCGCGACGACGAGATCAACGATGCTGACGCGCACCACGATCGAGGCACCACCTCGCGCAACATCCGTCACAACACCCTCCAGAAATCGCGCGTCACGTCGAGCGAGAACATCCAGCGGCCATCACGCAGGCCACGGGCGACGTCCACCCGCAGCAGGTCGAACAGGCCGATGCCGGCGATTCCCACGGCGGGATGGAAGCCACGTGCTGTCACACGCGTCGAGATCGTGCGCGCATCGGTCCATGCCATCACGGCGTACGGCGCCAGCGTGATGCGGCCAGGGATACGACCGTATCGACCGAGCGGAATCGATGGTCCGGGCACCGGATGCTGCCACTCGACGCGTTGCGACACGCCGGCGCGACCACGAATTGACGAGTAGCCCACACCGGGCAACGTGACGGGACCGCCGAACCACGTTTCGAATTGCACCGGCACGCGCATACCTGTCACGCCCGACGTGCCGCCCGCGATCGTGCGCAGCACCAGTCGATCGTGTCCAATCGGGCGCTGCACATCGAGGTCGAGTGCGATGTGACCGAACGTTGCCGATGCTGCCTCGGCGTGCACGATATCGAGTGCGGTGGCCACGCTCACTTCGGTACCGAACATGCTCAGCGCGGTCGCGCGCCGCGCCAGAAGCGACGCGCGCTGCAAACGATCCGTGAGCACGAACGGCGTCGGTTCGTACGCACCGCTCGCCGGTGTCGCATTCACATGCGCTGATGAATGACGCTCGATCGCGCCCTCGAGTGCGAAACGCCAGCGCCGTTCGAACGCCGGGGCGAAGTCAGCGCGCAACACCACCTGCCGACGCTGGAATGGACTCGTCCAATCAGAGCCGAACTCCTGCGACGCGATCGAGTTGCGGGCGAGCGACACCTCCGGCACCGCGCCGATCTCACCGAGCTGCCGCTCGGCACGCAGCGAGAGGCCGGCACCGGATGCCGCTTCCCATGCCAGTACTGCGCTGCCACGCACACGTTCGTCCGCCAGTGCATACCGCGCGGTCGCACCGATGCGCACACCACCGCCGATGCGCTGTGTGAGCCCGGCGCCGAGTGCCAGCCCTTCCACACGATTGACGCGCATGAAGTCGGACATGCCGCGCGCCTGCAGCGCAGTGCCACGCCCACGCCGCAGCGCCTGTGCGCGCACGAGTTCTCGCGCCTGGTCCTGCACCGCGCGCACATCACCATCCGTGACGGTGCGCACATCGGGCGGCAAACCGTCAAGCAGCGCACCCTCGAACTTGAATTCCGCCTGCCGGTCCGCCGGCGCCTGCACGATTTCCGGTCCCGCGAACAGACTCGCCGGCAGTCCAGTGTTCACATCGTAATTGCGAATCTCCCAGCGACCACGAATGATGCCGCGAAACGGGAACTCGAGCCACGTTCCGCTGCGCTGAATCTCGATCTGCTGCCGTCGCGGCAACCAGTAGCGATCCTCGATCAATCCGTTCTCGAGAATCACTGACACATCCTCGAGCGACTTGTCCTTCAGGGCACCACGCGTGAAGGAGAACGCCATGCGCACCACCTGCGCCGTGGAGCGTTCGACGAACACCGCACCGACTGCGCGCGGCAAGCGATCATTCTTCGGCCGGATGCTGAGCTGAAACACCGAGATCGTACGATCCGCCAGCTTGATCACGAGCGAGTCGCCGACGCGGAAATCGTACTGCAGCATTCCACTCGGCGAGAGCGGATGTGGCACGTCCATCACCTCGTCGCCGTCACCAAGGCGGATGATGTCGGGGAAGTTGTTCTGGATGATGCCCAGATGATCGCGGTGATAGTTGATGTCCGTCGGCAAGAGCAACGTGTCGCGCCGGCCGAGGATGCGCTGCTTGCTCTGATCCGGCGAGCGCCAGAAGATCTCGAGCCCGAGCTCGTCGGCCTTCACCACCTTGGGCGGCTCGGTGAGGCCCTCGCCGGACTGCGCAAGGAATGTCACGAAGCCCCGCGCGCGTGCGCTGTAGTCCTTGAGGGTCGTATCCGCGAGCTGTGCCGACCGCCGGGCAGTGGCCCGCTGCGCCAGATCGAGCGCGCGTGCATCATTCCATTCTGCGGTCTGGCCGAGTACGGTGGTGGGGTGGAGCGTGATGAGAATCAGCAGCGCCACCAGCGGCGCCACGCTGACGCAGTTCATGACTCGTCGCATCGTCGCTATCTCTCCCTCGCCGGCTGTCGGCGGCACCCACGTCCCCCTGCCCTTCCCGCGTGTCATTGGTCACGTCGTACACCGCGTTCCGCGCCATGGCGGCACCTGGACGTCTGGTTCCGGTCTGGCATGACTGCCTGCTGGACCTCGACACACCGGTGTCGGCCTTCGCGAAACTGCGTCGCGGACCGTTCGCGTTCCTGCTCGAGTCGGCACCGGCCGGCAGCGAGACCTGGGCGCGCTACACCTTCCTCGGCACTGAACCGCGCGCGGCCTGGCGCCTGCGCGATGGCACCGTGGACCGGTGGACACCGGCCGCGGGCTGGCATGGTGCCGAGCCGGTCGCGGATCCGTTCGACTCGCTGCGCGCCGAGGTGTCGCAGTACGAGCCCGTCGTGGTGCCGGAGCTGGGCGATTTCTGGGCCGGTGCCGTCGGTTTCTTCAGCTACGACGTGGTGCGCCATATCGAAGCGCTGCCGATCCACACGCCACGTGGTACGGACACGCCCGACGCGCTGTTCGTGTCGACACGCACGCTGGTGGTGATGGACAACCTGAAGTCACAGGCGCGCGTCGTGACGGCGGTTCCGATCGACAGCGATGACGACACCACACTCCGCGCGCTGTACGACGCGGCGGTGGCCGATATCCGCGATACGATCGCGCGTCTGCAAGCACCCGCCACGCTGCCGTCACTGACACTCGATGATGCGGCGCCGATCGCGGAGGGGCGGTCGAACTTCACGCGCGAGGCGTTCACGGCCGCGATCGAACGCATCAAGGAATACATCGTCGCCGGTGATTGTTTTCAGTGCCTGATTGCGCGACGCATCACGGTGCCCCACGACTTCGACGGACTGACGCTCTATCGCGCGCTGCGAGCGCTCAATCCATCGCCGTACATGTACCATCTGGTGCTCGACGGCATGGAACTGGTGGGCAGTTCGCCGGAGGTGCTGGTGCGACTCGCCGGTGGCACGGTGACGGTGCGTCCGATTGCCGGCACGCGTCGGCGTGGTGCCACGCCCGCTGATGATGCGCGACTCACCGAAGAGCTGCAGACCGACGAGAAGGAGCGCGCAGAACATGTGATGCTGGTGGACCTCGGCCGCAACGATGTGGGACGACTCGCCGCATTCGGCTCCGTGAAAGTGACGGAGTTCATGATCGTCGAGCGTTATTCGCATGTCCTGCATCTGGTGAGCGAGGTGATCGGCGATGTCGGTGCGGACACATCGGCGCTGGATGTCGTGCGTGCCACGTTCCCGGCGGGAACGATGACGGGTGCACCGAAAGTGCGTGCCATGCAGATCATCGACGAACTGGAGCCGGATCGCCGCGGCCCGTATGCCGGTGCGGTGGGGTATCTCGCCGCCGGTGATCGTCGCATGGATCTCGCGATCACCATCCGCACCTGCATTATCGCCGGCGGCGAAGCGAGCGTGCAGGTCGGTGCGGGCATTGTCTACGATTCGATTCCGGCGCACGAATGGCTGGAGACCGAGAACAAGTCGAGGGCCATGCTCACTGCCATCGGACGGGTGCGACAGGGATGAGCAGCCTGAACGACGCGGTTTCGCCTTTCGCCGGCTCGCCGATCGCGACCCCCGGTGGCCTGATTCCCGAGGGCATGTATCCATCGGGATACACGCAGAAGATGATCCGCGATGGCATCGTGGTGTCACACGGCAGCACGATGCAGTACTTCGACGAGATGCTGATGGAGCATCGCACTATCTATCAGTGGGCGGGCGCGCATCCAGAGGCGCGCACGATGCAGGGGCGTCATGTGGCGTATGCGGTGCCGCTGCCCGGCGCCGATGCGAACGTCGTCGTGCGGCACAGTCATCACGGCGGCATGCTGGCCCCACTCACGCGCGATGTCTTTCGCGAACCGCGCGCGCCGCATGAGCTGCGCGTTGCGTGGACGCTGCGTCATGTAGGCATACCGACGCCGCGCGTGCTCGGCTTCGCGCTCTATCCGACACTGCACGGGAAGCTGTGGCGGGCCGACGTCGTCACGCGTGAAATCACCGACGGTGTGGACCTCGCAAAAGTGCTGAGCAATGATGACGACATCTACGATCACCGCAAGAGTATCGAAGCGGTGATCACGTTGCTGCGTCAACTCGCACGCACGTGGGCGTTTCACCCGGATCTGAACGTGAAGAACGTCCTCATCGCACCGAACGATGCCGGTGAACCGATGGCGTATGTGCTCGACGTCGACACACTCCGCTTCGCCGAGAAAAATGCCGAGTGGATGAACGTCGCGCGCCTGGTGCGCTCGGCGCGCAAATGGCTGAACGCCGATGGCAATCCCGGGTTTGCCGCACTCATCGAGCGGCTCGGCGGCTGACGGTGACTGCCAGCGTACCACACGCCACTGCGACGGTCCGCGCGTCGCTCGACCGCGTCTGCATCGTGATGATGAGCGCCGTCGGCGACGCCGTGCATGTGCTGCCAGTGCTGACCGCGCTCAAGCGCTACCGGCCCGACGCAAACGTCACGTGGATTCTGCAGCCGGGTCCTGCGACGCTGGTGCGCGGCCATCCGGACATCAACGACATCCTGCTCTTCGAACGCAGCAATGGCTGGCGCGCGTACAATGATCTCAGGCGCCAGCTCTCGGAACGGAAGTTTGATCTGGTTCTCGCGCTGCAGGTGTATCTGAAGGCGGGCATGATCACGCGCCTGGTGCGCGCGCCGGTGAAACTTGGATTCGACATGGCGCGCGCCCGTGATCTGAACTGGGTGTTCACGAACGCACAGGTCCCGCCGCATCCGATGCAGCACGTGCAGGACCAGTATCTCGAGTTTCTCGACGCGCTCGGTGTGCCGCACGGCGCGCCGGCCTGGAATCTGGGCCCGTGGCCACATGAACTCGGCCAGCAGCGCGAACGATTGCGTGGTTTCGATCGACCGATCGCCCCGATCGTGGTCGCCACCAGCAAGGCGCAGAAGGACTGGCTGCCCGAGCGGTGGGCCGCGGTGTGTGATGCATTGTATGGTGATTTCGGCTTGCAACCCGTGCTCGTCGGCGGTCGATCGGATCGAGAACTCGCAGCCGAACGCATCATCATGAGCCACGTGAAAGTGCCGGTCGTCAGTGCACTCGGCAGCGGCCTGCGCGGTCTCGTGCAACTGCTCGACGGGGCCGCACTCGTGCTCAGTCCCGACACCGGCCCGCTCCACATCAGCGTCGCACTCGATCGTCCGGTGGTGAGCCTGATCGGCTACTCCAATCCAAAGCGCGTCGGCCCCTACCGGAAATTCCACGACCTGATGCTCGACGTGTATGGTGAGCCTGACGAGGACTATCCGATCAGCATGGAGAATCGGATGAACCGTCTGCCCCGCATCACCGTCACCGACGTGCTGACACGCGTGCAACGCTGGAAGTCATCGTACGCCTCGCGCTACGGCGACCGCAGTCCGGGCGCGGCGGCGGCGCTCAGCGGGTGATCCTACCTGCAACGAAGAGCTGTGGGTGAGGAGCGCACGGAGCTCACTGAGTGCGTCGGTGGCAACGATCTTCGTGATTCGAGACACCGCTGACTCTTTTGGAAGTGGAGCGCACGGCGGTCACGGAGTGCGTCGGTTGCCACGATAATTGTGACGCGAGACACCGCTGATTTTTTGGTGGAACGGCTGTTTCCAAATTAGCATCGGCGCGCGCTGGGCAGACCTTCGAGCCGCGCACACTCCGTGAGCTCGGTGCGCTCCCATTCCCGTGCAGTTCGCGCGACGCAGTGAGTTGCCTCGGACACACTCCGTACGCTCCGTCCGCTCCAGTCCCAAACGATCAAGAAAGCGCAGCAACAGCCTTGAGCAGCGCCTGATCGGCGACGGGCGGTTCTGGATGCAACGCTTCGAGATGTTTGACGAGCAGCTGCGCGACGAGATAGTCGCGCACAGGTTTGCGGTCGGATGGGATGACGTACCACGGAGCTGATTTTGTGTTGCAGCGATGCATGATGTCGCGGTACGCCCTCGTGAAGCGTGACCAGACGGCGCGATCGCGAAGGTCGCTGGCCTGCACTTTCCATTGGCGGCTGCGATCTGCGGCGCGGTCGCGGAATCGCTCGAGCTGTTCATCCTTGCTGATGTGAATGAACAGTTTCACGATCTGGACACCGGATGCGGCGGCGTCGGCTTCGAACTCGTTGATGCGGTCATAACGCGCCTTCCACACTGTCGGTGGCAGCGTTTTGTGCACGCGGGGAATCAGGATGTTCTCGTAGTGCGAGCGATTCCAGACACCGACCTGCCCGAACGCCGGTAGTTCGCGATAGTGTCGCCAGAGAAAATCATGCGCGGCTTCTTCAGGCGTCGGCACACCGAAACTGGCCGCCCGCAGCCCCTGTGGATGCAGTGCCGTGAACACCTTGCGAATCAGGCCATCCTTGCCGGCCGCATCGCGCCCCTGCAGCACGAACAGGAGTGCGTGTGTGTGTTCTGCGTACAACATGCCTTGGAGCGCGGACGCGCGCGCCAGCAGTGCACGCGTTGCATCAGGCAGCTCGTCGTCACCAGGTACCCAGCGCGGCGCGCGCGCATCGCGATCGTGCAACGACGGGGTGACACCCGCGCGCAGTGGCTTGAGCGGATCATGCATACGCGAGTGGTCCAAAGTCATACGACACACCCATCTGGCCGGCCAGCCGCACGACCGTCACCAGTGACAGCCCCATCACCGCGAAGTAGTCGCCCTCGATGTGTTCGACGATCGTCGCGCCGTATCCCTGGATGCCGTACGCGCCCGCCTTGTCCATCGGCTCGCCGGTCTTCACGTAGCGCGCGATGGAGTCGTCATCGAGTGTGCGGAAGCGCACCTGAACGCGCACGACTTCGGAGCGAACCTGTTCGCCGATAGCCACTGCCATCGCCGTGCAGACCTCGTGCGTGCGGCCGCTCAGCCGACGCAGCATCGCGCGCGCACCGGCCTCGTCGGTCGGCTTGCCGAGTATTGCACCATCGATCACGACGATCGTATCGGCCGCGATCACCAGCGCGTCGGGATTCCGCGATGCGATGACCTGCGCCTTGGCGGTGGCGAGGCGCTCGGTGTGTGGAATCGGCGCCTCGTCGGGCCACGGCGTTTCGTCGATGTCAGCGGGCTGCACATCATGTGTTATGCCAACGAGTGTCAGCAGTTCACGCCGACGTGGGGATTGTGAAGCGAGTATCACGCGCATCAGGTCAACATTCCAGCGAAAGGGTCACAGGGCCATCGTTGATCAGCTCCACCTGCATCATGACGCCGAATTCGCCGGTTTCGACAGGCAGGTGGCGTTCGCGCAGCAGCCTTATGAAACGTTCGTACAGCGGAATGGCGATCTCCGGACGTGCCGCATCGATGAAGCTCGGCCGACGGCCTTTCCTGGCGTCGCCGTAGAGCGTGAACTGGCTCACCACCAGCACCGCGCCGCCGACGTCCGCGAGCGCGAGGTTCATCTTGTCGTCGGCATCCGCAAACAGACGAAGTCCCGTCACCTTGTCCGCCATCCAGACCAGACGCGCCTCGTCATCATCGTGCGTCAGACCGACCAGCAGCAGATACCCGCGTCCGATGCGGCCGGTGATCCGGTCATCGACACGGACTTCGGCGCGACTCACCCGCTGCACAAGCACTCTCATAGCGGATCAATGTTGACTGGCTGCGCCCCACAGACCAGACTCCCGCCACCCCCCTGCTGAATCCAACCCCTTGTCGCCGCACGTGGTGAGGTCTGCCCGCCGGTTGGCGACGTCGCTGTTGTCGCGCGGAGAGCACTGTCGTGAGAGTTCTGGTCATCGATGTCGGCGGGACCCATATCAAGGTGGCCGGTTCGTGGGATCGGATCACGCATCGCATCCCCTCCGGCCCCACGATGACGGCGGCCGACATGGTGCGCGGCGTCCTCGAACTCACCAAAGGCTGGGACTACGAAGCGATCTCGCTCGGCTATCCTGGTCCGGTGAAGGACAATCGTCCGTTCCGCGAGCCGATCAATATCGCCGGGGGCTGGACCACCTTCGATTTTCAGAAGGCATTCGGCAAGCCCGTCAAAGTCATCAACGACGCCGCCATGCAAGCCCTCGGCAGCTACGCCGGTGGCCGCATGCTCTTTCTCGGCCTCGGCACTGGCCTCGGCACATCGATCGTCGATCACTGGCGCGTGGAGCCGCTCGAAGTCGCGCATCTGCCATATCGGAAAGGCAAGAGCTACGAGGAGTACATCGGTGATGCCGGACTCGCGAAGCTGGGTGACGAGCGCTGGGAAAAGCATGTACACAAGATCTGCGATCTGCTGCGCGCCGCACTGTTGTGTGATGGCATCGTGCTGGGCGGCGGCAATGCACGCAAACTCGTGAACCTTCCCGACGCTGCGACACGCGGCTCGAACGAAAACGCGATTCAGGGCGGCGTGCGGCTGTGGGAACGCGTCGCCGAGTCGACACCGCCGGAATTCGTGGATCCGAGGACGGCGTCCGAGACGCTCGTGCGCGAAGGCGAACGTCGCGTGGGTGCACGTCGCGCCGCCGATCGTGCGGCAGCGTTGCTCGAAACTGCGGAAACACCGATACCAGCCGCACCGGCGAAGAAAGCCGCGGCCACAAAACGCGCCACCACCCGACGTTCCTCATGACCCACACGATCGTGCGACGCACACTGCTGGTTCTCTCGTGCGTCGTGACGACGCTCGGTGCTCAATCACCCGCCAATCGCGCCGAAGAACGCGCGGTGCTGGCCGAACTGGTGAACATCAACTCGTCGAGCGGCACACTCGGTGTGCAGCGGATCGGGCGCGCAATCGCCGCGCGGATGCGCACCGCCGGATTTGCCGCCGCCGACGTGCAGCTGCTCGGGCCCTCGCCGACACTCACGGCACTCGTCGTGCGATATCGCGGCAAGACCAGGACCATGAAGCCGATTCTGCTGATGGCGCACATGGATGTCGTGACCGCGTTGCCGAGTGACTGGACGCGGCCGCCGTTCACCTTCGGTGAGAGCGACGGCTGGTACTACGGCCGCGGTGTGGAAGACAACAAAGCCGGCCTCGCCGCAATCGTCGCCACCTTCGTGCGATGGAAGCGCGCCGGCTGGGTGCCGGAGCGCGATCTGGTGGCGGTGTTGACCGCGGATGAAGAGACCGACGGCAATTCGATTCGCTGGCTGATCAAGAATCATCACGAGCTGTTTGCCGCCGAGTATGCGCTCAACACCGATGCCGGCGCGGTGGCGATAGAAGGTGGGAAGGCCGTCGGCGTGTCGCTGCAGGCAAGCGAAAAGGTGTATGCCGACTTCACGCTCGAATCGCTGAATGCCGGTGGACACAGCTCGGTGCCGCGCGCCGACAATGCGATCTACGAGCTCGCGGCCGGACTCTCGAAGCTCGGCGCCTATCAGTTTCCGGTGCGCCTCAACGAAGTGTCGACGGCGTTCTTCCGTGAAGGCGCGGCGTCCCAGGCACCGGAACTGGGCGCGTTGATGCGAGCCGTCGCGGGCGGGCAGTCGGACTCTGCGACGGTCGCGAAGCTGGGCGCGGTGAACGCGTACTTCAACTCCGTGATGCGGACGACGTGCGTGGCGACGCGCCTCGCTGGCGGACACGCCGACAACGCGCTGCCTCAGCGCGCGACGGCGCTGGTGAACTGTCGCATGCTGCCTGATGATCCTGTCGACTCGGTGATGGCGGTGCTGCAGCGCGTCGTGGGGCCCAAGGTGAAGGTCATTCGCACGCGCGAAGTCGTGCCAAGCCCACCGTCACCGCTGCGCGCCGATGTCGTCAGCGCGATGGCGACGATCTCGAAGTCGCTGTTCAACGGTGCGCCCGTCGTACCGGAGATGTCGACCGGTGCCACCGACGGCTTGTTCACGCGCAACGCCGGCATCCCGACCTACGGCGTCAGCAGCCTGGCCTTCGATCAGAATGAACCGTCGCGCGCGCATGGTCGCGATGAGCGCATCGGTGTGCAGAGTTTTCACACGTCGGTCGCGGCCTGGGAACAGCTGGTGCAGAAGCTTGCAGGCCCGGCGAGTGTGGTGCCCTGAGATGCATCGAACGCGCAGCGTGTGCTCGAGACACCGTCTCGATGCTCGACGCCGTAATGCGGAAATGCGCGCTGCCAGATATTGTCTCCCAATGCGTATAAAATTCCGCTCGCCGTTGGCGATTGTTGCGACCGCAGCCGTGCATCTGGCGTCCGCCGCCGGTGCGCAGCCAGCCGTACCAGACTCGACGCGCGAGGCACCGTCGCTTCGGTGTTACCGCGGCCGACCGACACCCGCCTGCCGCACGTTCGTGCTCACCGAAATCGGCGTTTTCAAAGCCCTCGCGACGACCTCGGCATCCTACGTAAGTTTCCCCACGGACCCAACGGGCTATCGGCAGAAGGACTTCGGGAATCACGCGACGGTCGAATTTGGTGTAATGCAGAACCGCGGGCTGCATTCGGCGATTGGCGCCACCCTCCTCCTTGGCGCAGATGGCGACGGCATGCGATATGGTGCAAAGGTGCGCTATCGTCGCTGGCTGAACGCGGATGGCCTGTCCGTGGACCTGTCGACGGGCGTCATCTCCGGCACGTTTCGCGAGTTCAATCGCACCGCAATCGTCACCACCGACGTCGCCCTCAATTTCTCCGATTACGGTGCGCTCGTCGCCAGGATGGAGACGGCACACGTCAATCGGCGTACTCCGAAGGCGCTGTTCGGCGGAGTGCGTCTGGGTGCAGAGCCTGGGCTCATTGCCACGATCGTTGCGGCGATCGCGTCGCTGCTCGCGGTCGTGGCGCTGACGTCGTTGTACGGGAACGAATAGCCCGGCGCTTGAAAACTTTTGTGTCGCCATCCGGTACCGTATCGTTCATACATGCCGGGCAGCCACACAATTCCGATTCACGAGTCGTATCTCCTCGTCAACACCGCCCTCGGCACGTGCGGCCTGGCGTGGAATGACAGCGGCCTGACACGCGTGCAGCTGCCCGAGGCCAGTGCGGCGGACACCGAGGCGCGCTTGAGGCGTCGCAGTGCAACGCGCGCGGTGGTGGCACCACGCGCTGAACTCACGAAGTGCGTCACACAGCTGATCGCGTACTTCGACGGACAGCGCGTCGACTTCGCGGACGCCGCACTCGACATGTCCGCGCTCAGCACCTTCGACGCCGACGTCTATCACGCACTGCGGCGGGTCGGCTGGGGCCGCACCACCAGCTACGGCGCGCTTTCAGCAGCGGTCATCGGCGCACCCGACGCGGCGCGCGCCGTCGGTGTGGCAATGGCGCGCAACGCGTGGCCGATCATCGTGCCGTGTCATCGTGTACTGGCCGCGAACGGCGCGATAGGCGGCTTCTCCGCCTACGGCGGCACGATGACCAAGCAGAAGTTGCTGACGCTTGAAGGCAACGGGCTCGACATGCTGCCGCTGTTCGGTTCAAGTGCTCTGACCCCTTGAACGCGCGTTTCATGGGGTCAGAGCACTTGAAACTCCGCTACGCCTCTCGGCGCTCCGCAACGTCCACCTCACGCTCCGGAGCCGCCTGCCGCATCGGCAGCGGCACCAGCATGCGCACGCGGCTCCGATAGGTGACGTAGCGCTGTCCGAACAGTGCGATCAGGTCGCGCTCCTCGAACCAGATCGCCACCAGGATGTAGCCCGTCGTGGCAATGGCGAAGAGCAGATGCCCCATCGTCATGCGCGGCGAGGCCCAGAACGCGAGAATGAAGCCGAGGTACAGGGGATGGCGCACGTGCTTGTAGAAGAGCGGCGTCCTGAACACCGGATCCGGCAGCGCGCGGCGCATCAGGCGCGCGAACACCTGCTTCAAGCCGAACAGCTCGAAGTGATCGATCAGGAAGGTGCTCGACAGCACCAGCAGCCAGCCAGTCCAGAACACGACCTGAATCATGATCGCGCCGATGCCCGCGACATCCCAGACCGGAGTCGGCACGTTGTCAAGAGTCAGCCCCGTCAACTCCGGATCAAGTCCTCTGACCCCTTGAAACCCCGTTTCAAGGGGTCAGAGCACTTGAAACGCTCTTACGCCGCCGCCACCTGGCCGCCGCTCCGCCTCGAAGGCCGCGCCGCACCGGCCCCGCCCTCACTCGCCCCCGACGCCAGCCGCACCTGAAACTCCGCGCCGCTCAACGGATGCGAGAACAGATACCCCTGCGCATACTCGCAACCCATGCCGAGCAACCGCTCGCTCTGTTCGACGTGCTCCACACCTTCGGCGACCATGCGCATGCCAAGCGTCTGGCCGAGCGCAACGATCATGCGCGCGACCGCGGCGCCCTGCGCACCGCCCGCCACATGATCGACGAAACTCTTGTCGATCTTCAGGATGTCGATCGGGAACTGCTGCAGATACCGGAGCGACGAATACTCCGTGCCGAAGTCGTCGACCGCGAGGCGCACGCCAAGCTCTTTCAGCGCATGCAACACACTCAGTGCAGCGCGCGTGTCTCGCATCAGGACACTCTCGGTGATCTCGAGCGTGAGTCGTTCCGCCGCAAGACCCGACAACGTGAGCGCTTCACGCACCTGTGCCAACAGTGCCGGATGCAGCAGCTGACGCCATGACACATTGACGCTGATGCCGAGCGGACGACCGTCGGCGCCATTCGGCCAGCGGACGGCGTTGTGACACGCGACATCGAGCGCCCACTGCCCGAGTTCGAGAATGGCGCCGCTCGCTTCGGCCAGTGGAATGAATCGCGCGGGGCTGATCGGACCGCGATCCGGATGTGTCCAGCGCAGCAACGCTTCGGCACCGACGATCTGTCCACTGCGCAGCAGCACGATCGGCTGATACGCGAGGCTCAATTCACCGCGTTCGAGTGCGAACCCGATGCCGCGTTCGAGTTCCAGTCGCTCTTCGGCGTCCGCGGCGCTCGCCGGATCGAACACGGCATGCCGGCCCTTGCCCTCTTTCTTGGCGCGGTACATCGCGGCATCCGCATTCCGGATCAGGTCCGCGGCGGACGACGTCGGCTCGGCGAACGCTATCCCGACGCTGACGCCGACTCGCGCTTCGCGCGGCCGCGTCGCATCACCCACCTGAATCGGCGCGCGCAGTGCAGCCGTGATGCGCTCAGCGACGACGTACGCATCGCTGGCCGACACCATGTTCTCGAGCAGCACCGCGAATTCGTCGCCACCGAACCGTGCCACCGTATCCGAGCCGCGCGTCGCGTTCAGCAGGCGGCCCGAGACAACGCGAAGCAGCTGATCGCCGGCATGATGCCCGAACGAATCATTCACCAGCTTGAAGTTGTCGAGATCGAGAAACAGCACTGCGACGCGCGGATTGTCGATGGCGTTGTCAGGCCCGGTGGTCGGCACATCGTTCATGCGCGACAGCCGCAGCAGTGCGCCGTGCGCCCGATTCTCGAACAACATGCGATTGCCAAGGCCGGTAAGCGAGTCGTGCAGCGCCTTCTTGCTCAGTTCCACTTCGAGCCGTCGTCGCTGCTGGAAGCGCCACAACCAATGCAATGCGGCGAGGGCGATGATGGTGACCAGCAGGCGGAACCACCACGTGGCCCAGAATGGCGGTGTGATCGTCACCGCGACTGTGGCATCGTGCGTCGTCCATACGCCATCATCACCGCTGGCACGCACGCGAAACAGATAGTCACCCGGCGCAAGATTCGTGTACGACGCGATGTGCTGCTCGTCGACGGACTGCCAGTCAGTGTCGAAGCCATCCAACCGATACGCGTAGCGTGTGCGTTCCGGCGCGCTGAAGTCGAGCGATGAAAACTCGAACCCGACCACATCCTGCGTGTGTGACAATCGCAGTTTTGACGTCCGCCACAGCATCTGGCGCAGCGGCGAGTGCGGCGTGCCAGGTACGATCGTGCGATTGAACAGCAGCAGATCGGTGAGCGTCACGGTGGGCAGCTTCGGCTCGTCGCGCAACAACTCGGGTCGGAGGACATTGAATCCCTGATTACCTCCGAAGTAGAGCGTCCCGTCGCGGGCGCGGAACGCCGAGCGCATCAGAAATTCATTGCCCTGCAGCCCATCAAGGCGCGTCAGTGTGCGCGCCGCACGCGTGACGGGATCGAGACGCGTGATGCCGTGGTCGGTGCTGATCCAGAGCGCACCGTGCGCGTCCATCGTGATCGCTTCGACATTTGCGCTGGCGAGGCCGTCGGCGACGCCAAAGTGCGTGCGGGTCTCTGTGGCCAGGTCGAGTCGATCGAGCCCGTCCTCGCCGCCGACCCACAACACGCCCTGTGCGGACTCGTACAGCGCACGCACTCTGTTGCTCGCGATTCCGATCGTCGATGTCGCACCCTGCATCACGTGCGTCAACCGATCGGTCTCCGGGTTCAGCAGCACGAGGCCGCCGTCGCGCAGTGCAATCGCAAACCGGCCATCGCTCATTTCTCGAATCAACAGTACCGATGAGTCATCGAATCCATCTGGTGCGAGTCGAATACGATGTGTGAAGCGCCCCGTGCGCGGGTCACGTCGCGCGATCACGCCACCATCGGTGCCGATCCAGAGCTGTCCGGCGCGGGTCCGCAGCACTTCATACAGATGATCGTCGGGAATGTCACTGTTCGCGCGCGTCTGCCACGTGACACGTCT
This sequence comes from Gemmatimonadaceae bacterium, assembly GCA_031367535.1. GTDB lineage: Bacteria > Gemmatimonadota > Gemmatimonadetes > Gemmatimonadales > Gemmatimonadaceae > JACMLX01. The sequence goes on along the minus strand of JANLPZ010000154.1, from coordinate 18,578 downwards.
CGTGCGTGGGTCGAGATGGACAAGGCCACCGCCCCACGTCGCCAGCCAGAGTGTTCCGTCGGGATCGGGCGTCGCCGCGAGCACCGCATCGACGGGCAGCGCAGAATTGCGCGTCGTGATGCGATCGAAGTGTGCGGTGCGCGGATCGAAACGATTCACACCACCACCGTCGGTCGTGATCCAGATCGTGCCCGCGGCATCTTCGCTGAAGCTTGGCACCGCGCCGAAGCTGAGTGTCGCCGGATTGCCGCTGAGTGGCTGGAACAACTGAATCGCCGCGCTGTTGCGCATTGCGATATCGATGCCGCCGGAGAACGTACCGACCCACAGCAGACCGCTCGCATCCTGCGCCAGCGCCCAGATGGAGTTGGACCGGATGCTCATCGGGTCATTCTCATCGAAGCGGTGATGCGTGATGGAGTCGGTCGCCAGATCCAGATAGTCGACACCGGCATTCTCGACGCCGAACCAGAGTCCGTGCGACGCTCGATCGACGAGCAGGCGTGTGATGCGATTGCCGGCCAGTGATCCGGCCACATCATCCCGATGCCGGAACCAGGTGTGCGTACCACCGCTCACATCGAGACGCACGATGCCGTCGTCCATCGTGGCCACCCACAGGCGTCCGCGCGCATCTTCGGCAATGTCACGCACATACTGCGTCGGCAAGCCAGTGGATGCGCGACCGCCAGCGATCAGCCCAAGCCGAGTACCAACCCACAGCTGCTGTCGGTGATCCTCGAACAGCGCCGTCACGTATGGACGCGCAGCCACCGACGCATCGGAAGTCACCGGCACTGCACGACCGACGCCAGTCTGTCGATCGATCGCGAACAAGCCAACGCTTGTCCCGACGAGCAGTCGCCCGAAGTGATCCTCGAGAATACTCGTGACGATCGCTGGCGCTGCCGCGCGCGCACCTGCATCACCGCTCGATGTTGTGTGCAGCATTGCCGTACGCGTGATCGTACCGGCCGTGTGCGTCACGAATCCATCCAGCGCCGGCTCATAGCGACTCACACCGGCGACCGTCACTACCCACAGCGTGCCACGTCGATCCTCGTACAACCGGTCGACCATGCTGATCGGCAGCGAGTGCGCCGAGTGGTCTGCAACGTAGTTGCGGAAGTGATGGCCGTCGTACCGACTCACACCGCGCGCCGTCGCCATCCACATGAAGCCCGTCTGGTCCTGCAGAATGTCGCTGACGAGAGAACTCGGCAATCCATCATCGATGCTCAGATGACGGAATTGCATTCGCTGCGCGTTTGCCGTGATCGACGCCAGCAATCCGACCAGCACGCAGGCACCGAAACGAATGCGATGCCGCACGACGCCGCGTCTCGGCGTCGGCGACGGACCACTGGTCGTGCGGGCGAAATGCGATCGAAGCATCTGAACAAGTCTCGGATGCCGGTCAGCGGATTTTACACTCCGGGCAGAACCTGAGTGCGCTCCAATGGATTAGCCGGAAACAACACAGGGATGCTGGCCCGAGGCCAACATCCCTGTCGCACGTGTGATCCAGTGCTGCGATCACTCCACCGTCACACTCTTCGCCAGATTGCGCGGCTGATCCACGTTGCAGCCGCGCTTGACCGCGATGTAGTACGCCAGCAGCTGCAGCGGCACGCTGGCCAGGATCGGCGTCAGCATGTCCATCGTCTCGGGGATCCGGAATTCGTAGTCCAGCAATCCTTCCAGCGATTCTTCATTGCGCGTCGTGATGGCGACGACGGTACCCTTGCGTGCCTTCACTTCCTGCACGTTGCTCACGACCTTGTCGAACACGGCATCGTGCGGCGCGATGAACACCACCGGCATCATCTCGTCGATCAGGGCGATCGGCCCGTGCTTCATCTCGGCGGCCGGATATCCCTCGGCGTGGATGTAGCTGATTTCCTTGAGCTTGAGCGCCCCTTCGAGCGCACTCGGGAAGTTGTAGCCGCGCCCGAGATACAGAAAATTCTGCGCCCGCTTGAATTCTTCGGCCACGGCTTCGACATCCGCCGCACGCTCGAGGATCTGCTCGATCTGTTTCGGCAGTTCGGACAGCGCCGCGATCACCTGACGACCCTGCAGGATGCTCATCGTGCGCAGGCGACCGAGCTTGAGCGCGAGCAGCGTCAGCGCCGTCACCTGACTGGTGAACGCCTTCGTGCTCGCCACACCGATCTCCGGTCCGGCATGCAGATAGATGCCGCCATCCGCTTCGCGCGCGATCGTCGAACCGACGACGTTGACGAGGCCGAGTGTCTTGGCGCCGCGTGCTTTCGCCTCGCGCAGTGCAGCGAGCGTGTCGGCCGTTTCACCGGACTGCGAGATCACGATGCACAACGTGCGATCGGAGACGATCGGATTCTTGTAGCGGAATTCCGACGCGTACTCGACTTCCACCGGAATGCGCGCGAACTCTTCCAGCAACTGTTCGCCGATCAGCGCCGAATGCCAGGACGTGCCGCAGGCGGTGATGATGATGTTGTCGATCTTGAGCAGCTGCTCGTCGGTCAGGTTCAGGCCACCGAGTTTCGCGGTGCCTTCCTCCTGCAGCATGCGGCCACGCATCGTGTTCTCGACCGTGACCGGCTGCTCGAAGATCTCCTTCAGCATGAAGTGCGCGTATCCGCCACGCTCGATCTGGTCGATGTCCCAGTCGATCTGCGTGATGACCTTCGTCACGGTACTCTGTGAATGGTCGATCACGCGGAAACCGGAGCGCGTCAGCACGGCCACGTCACCGTCTTCCAGATACACGACGTCGCGCGTGTGCGCGAGAATCGCCGACACATCGCTGGCCACGAACCATTCGTCCTTGCCGACACCGATCAACAACGGGCTGCCCTTGCGTGCGGCCACGATCTTGTCCTTGTCGCGACTCGAAATCACCGCGATCCCGTACGTGCCTTCGACGCGCTTGAGCGCCTGCACGACGGCATCCTCGAGACTGCCGTCGAACAGCTCCTCGATCAGGTGCGAGATCACTTCGGTGTCGGTGTCCGACGCGAAGACGTGCCCACGCGCTTCGAGTGACTTCTTGAGCGACGACGAGTTCTCGATGATGCCGTTGTGCACGACCGCAATCGTCTTCGCCTCATCCATGTGCGGATGTGCGTTCCGTTCGGTCGGCGGTCCGTGCGTGGCCCAGCGCGTGTGCGCGATGCCAACGCTCCCGTGCGTCGGTCGGTCGGCGATGGCCTGTTCCAGCTTCGCGATCTTGCCGGCGGCGCGGCGCATCTCGACGCCGCCACCATTCATCGTCGCGACACCGGCGGAGTCATAGCCTCGGTATTCGAGGCGGCGCAGCCCTTCCAGCAGCAACGGAGTCGATTCCCTGTTCCCGACATATCCGACGATTCCGCACATGAGTTCAATCCTTCCTGAAAAACTTGAAGTCCAGCGCTCAGCGCGCAGAGGCGCGCACAAGCTCATCCAGCGGATCACGCGACTGCGACACCAAGGCTTCCGCCGCGGCGCGCGTCGGCGCTTCAGCAATCACCCGCACGATCGGCTCCGTCCCCGACGGCCGCACGTGCACCCAGCGATCAGGCCACGACAGCCGCAGGCCATCCTGTGTATCGACCGCGGCATCCGGAAACGCCGCACGGAGCGCGCCGTACACATCCCCGAGGGGCGCGTCCGGGCGATCCAGCTTGTCCTTCACAATTTCGTACTGCGGCGACGCAGCCTTGAGTTGAGACGGCGTCTGACCCGTTTCACATAGCAATTGCAGCACCAGCGCCGCGCCGGCGGGCGCATCACGGCCAAGATGCAGGTCCGGCAGGATCACGCCGCCGTTGCCCTCACCGCCGATGACAGCGTGCTCAGCCTCCATGGCGGACACGACATTCGCCTCGCCAACCGGCGCGCGAACGCAGCGCTGGCCGGCGGCAATCGCAGCGTCCTCGACCACCCGACTGGTCGACAGATTGGTCACCACCACACCCTGCGTCTTGCGCAGCACGAGTGCCGTAGCGAACGCGAGCGTGTAGTCTTCACCGATCGGGTTGCCGAGCTCGTCCACTATTGCGAGTCGATCGACGTCGGGGTCGACGGCGAGGCCGATGTCAGCACCGCTCTGCCTCACGAGTGCGCTCAGATCGCCAAGGTTTTCAGGGATCGGCTCGGGCGCGTGCGGGAATCGGCCGTCGCTTTCGGTGTGGATCGCCGTCACTTCGCAGCCCAGCGCCTCGAGCAGCGGTCGCATGATCGGCCAGCCGGCGCCGCGCACGCAGTCCAGCGCGACCTTCAGCTTGGCTGAGCGCAGTGCCGCGACGTCCACGTACTTGAGCGCGAGAATCAGGTCGAGATGCCGCGCAATCGCATCGGGATCGAAGGTCGTGGAGCCGAGTTTGTCCCAGGTGGCGCGGGCAAAACCGGCGTCGGTTGCAGCACGGAAGCTCAGGCTGTCGGCCTGATCGAGAAACTGGCCGGACGACCCGATGAACTTGAGCGCGTTCCACTCCACCGGATTGTGGCTGGCCGTGATGGCGAGGCCGCCGGCGGCATGATGGAACTCCACCGCCAGCTGCACGCTGGGCGTAGGCACGACCCCGATGTCGATCACCTGACAGCCGACCGACTCGAGGGCGGAGAGGACGACTCGGTGGAAGAGAGGCCCCGAAACCCGGCTGTCGCGGCCGACGACGATCGGGCGACCTGGCGTGCGAGCGACGGACCATGCGCCGAAGCCGGCGGCATATGTGGCAACCACTTCGGGGGTCAATCCCGCGCCGACCCGGCCACGCACACCGGAGACGGATACCATCAAACCTTCAAATGAAGACATTGAGCTCGTAGGTGGGTGAATCCAAGACGCCTGAGTGCTGCGACGGATCACGGTACCGGGCTGCGCTGCACTAGGTTCCCCCCCGGTGTCCTTATACCGCGGTCGAAACTTCGCAGAGAACCGACGCATGAGCAATCCACTGAGTGTGCTTCCGCTTGCCATGGCTGCGCACGGTGGGTCAGTCGACGACATGCCCGCGACACAATTAGTGTCAGCTGGACTCACATTGCTTCAGCGCTCCGCACCACTGGCGCGCGCGATGTACGGCAGACGTGCGGCGCTCCTGCTGCCGACGAGTCCCGCGTTTCTGATCGCACTTGCCGCCAGCGACGGTCGCGGTGCTGTGCTGCTCAATCCACTCGCGTCGGCGGACGAACTCGCGTACCAGCTCAGTGATTCGAACGTCGGGGCCGTGTTCACACTGGCCGCACTCGCCGAGCGATTGCCATCGTCGGTGCCGAAAGTATTGCTCGACGATGCGCCGCATCATGCGGCCGTGCTGATAGACGGAGCGCTGAGCACGATCGACATCGGGTCACACTTCGGCCTCGACCTGGAAGGCGACATCGACGACGCCGGCAGTGATGACGAAGCCGCCGTCGTGTACACCTCCGCGATGGAAGGCAGCGCACTGGGCGCAGTGCTCACGCACCAGAACCTGCTCGCCAACGGACGCGCGACGATCGAGGCGGCCGGCATCACCGCCGACGATCACGTGCTGGCGGTGCTGCCGTACAGTCATCTCTTCGGTATGACCGTGACACTGACCGCACCGATGCTGGCCGGCGCGCGCGTCACGACGATGGCGCGATTCAATCCGATGAAAGCGGTCGATGCGCTGGTGGAAGGCGGCGTGACGGTGTTCGTCGGTGTGCCGGCCGTGTTCATCGGCATGCTGACGGCGATCGAGCGTCGCGGCGGCACCATTGACGTGCCGGCGTTGCGTGTATGTATCTGCGGCGGCGCGGCGCTGCCGGTCTGGGTGCAACGCAAATGGGAGACGGCGACCGGCTGCGCACTGCGCCAGGGTTACGGTCTCACCGAAGCCGGACCCGTCGCACTCTTCAATCGCGTCGACCTGCCCAATCGCCACGGCACACTCGGCGTGGTGTATCCGGGTGCTGAGGTGACGATTCGCGACAATGTCACGAACGCCGCCCTGCCGATCGGGGCGAGTGGTGAGATCTGCGTGCGCGGGCCTTTCGTCGGCCCGGGGTATGTGTCGGGCAATGAGCGCGGTCTGCAGCGCGTGGACGGCTGGCTGCACACCGGTGATCGCGGCAACATCGACGCGGACGGCTACGTCACATTCGAAGGGCTGATCAAGTCGATGTTCACGCGCAATGGATTCAACATCTATCCGGCGGAACTGATTCGCGTGATCGGGGCGATGCCGGGGGTGACTCGTGTCGAAGTGACAGGACTTCCGGAACCGACGAAGGAACATGAGATCGACGTGACCGTGCACGGCACGGTGGACGAAGCCACCGTGAAAGCCTGGTGTGAATCGCGACTGGCGACGTACAAACAACCGAATCACATCACAATCGTGGCCTGACGTCACTCAGCCCGGCAGGTCGGTCCTCGGCAACAACGTCACTTCGCCGCTGTCGATCGCCGCGAGGAACGCCGCCACGCACTCCGTGTCGAACTGCGTCCCCGCGCAGCGCTTCAACTCCTTGAGCGCCTCCGGCAGCATCTTCCCGCCGTCATCACGATACCGCCGTCCGCTGGTCATCGCATCGAAGCTGTCAGCAACGCTCACGATGCGCGCCTCGAGCGGAATGTCCTCACCCATCAGTCCGTCGGGCAGCCCGGCGCCATCCATCCGTTCGTGGTGTGAGCGCACGATGTTGAGCAGTTCCGGCTGATCGATCACCATGGCCGAGAGAATGCGCCAGCCGACGGTCATGTGTGTCATGACATGCGCGTATTCTTCCGGCGTCAGTCGGGCCGGCTTCGTGAGGATCTCTTCGCGCACACCGATCTTGCCGATGTCGTGCAGTCGTCCGCCGAGTGTCACGGCGCGAATCACATTGGCCGGCAGGTCGAGACGTCGCGCGATGGCAGTGGCGTACTGGCTCACGCGCACACTGTGGCCGTGTGTGTACGGATCCTTCGCTTCCAGTGCTTCGGCCAGCGCCTGCACGCCGCCCAGAAACTGCTGTTCGATGCGACGGGCCTGCGCCTGCACCTTCTGCTCGAGGCGCGTCTGGTATTCACGATTCTCGAGTACGAGACGACGCCGTTCGAGCACCGACGTGATGCGCGCACGCACTTCCTCGAGATGGAACGGCTTGGTCAGATAGTCTAGTGCGCCGACCGAAAGACAGCTGACCGCGGTCTGCACATCGCCGTTGCCACTGATCATCATCACCGCCGCGTCGGGCCAGCGTGATCGCAACTCACGCAGCAACGAGAAGCCATCCATCTTCGGCATCTCGATATCGGTCAGAATCAGCGTCGACGGATGCGCCTCCATCTGTGCGATCGCTTCGTAGCCGTTGCTGGCCTCGTCCACGATGAAGCCATCGGCGCGCATCACGCGCACGAGGATCTGCCGCAGGCGCGGCTCGTCATCCACCACCAGGCAGCGCGGAATGGCGCTGCTGGCGAACGGGTCGAGTCCTGCGTTGGCCGAGAAGCCCTGTGCCAGAACGGCGCTCATGCGGCGTCCCAGGGACCGTCGTGCGACGCGTCCGTTCCGCCATTACGATTCCGCTCAACACTTTCCCGACTCTGATGACCCGTATCTTCGATACCGACCTGCGCGACGGTCCGTCCACGCGCGCGATTCACGCCGGACAGCGTCCGGACGCAGTCAGCGGCGCGATCATGACGCCCCTGTATCTCACGAGCACGTACGTCCATGAAGAGTTTGGCGTGCATCGCGGCTACGAGTACGCTCGGGGAAAGAATCCGACCCGCGAAGCGCTCGAACGGAACGTCGCCGCGCTTGAAGGCGCGACGCATGGCTTCGCGTTCGGGAGCGGCATGGGGTGCCTGACCAGCATCATGATGCTGTTCAAGGCCGGCGACCACATCATCGTCGGCGAGAATGTGTACGGAGGCACGTATCGACTGTTCGACAAGCTGTTGCGCCAGTTCGGCCTCACCTTCACGTACGTCGACACCCGCGATCCGCAGCTCATCGCGGACGCGATCACGCCGACCACCCGCGCGGTGATGCTGGAATCGCCGACGAACCCGCTCATGCGGCTCACCGATCTCGCGGCGGCCGTCGAGATCGCGAAGCGCGCCGGTGCGCTGACCATCGTCGACAACACCTTTGCCACCCCGATCTTCCAGCGCCCGCTGGAGCTTGGCGCGGACATCGTCTGGCATTCCAGCACGAAGTACCTCAACGGACATAGCGACATGATCGGCGGCATCGCGGTCACGTCGCATGAGGAACTCGCGACACGCCTCCAGTTCATTCTCAACGCTGCCGGCGCCGTACCCGGCCCGTTCGACGCCTGGCTCTGCCTGCGTGGCACCAAGACCCTCGCCATTCGCATGAAGGCTCATGATGCGAACGGGCGGCGTATCGGCGCCTGGCTGGCTGACCGGCTGGACCACGAGCGCGTGCTCTACGTGGGACTTGAATCGCATCCGCAGCACGCGCTCGCGGCGCGGCAGATGTCGGGCTTCGGCGGGATGATTTCCATCGAGCTCGGCACCCGGGAACGCGTCAAGACGATGCTCGACCGCGTGCGCCTCTTCAGCCTCGCCGAGTCCCTCGGCGGGGTCGAAAGTCTCATCAGTCATCCGGCCAGCATGACGCATGCGTCGGTGGAGGCGGATCGGCGGGCAACATTGGGCATCACGGAAGGACTGGTCCGGTTGTCCGTCGGCGTCGAGGACGCTGACGATCTGCTGGGTGACCTGGAGCAGGCGCTCCACGGGCTGTAGCCCGCCGCGCCGCGACTGACACTGGACGACGCTTCCGCACGTAGGGAGGCAACCCGACGGTACGGCTGGCGCCGGTTTCGTTCGTTTCCGCGCTCGTGAGAGTGTCGGAGCGAACGGCGTCCGTCTTCACTGGCAACTCCGTTACACGCCGCCAATAGTTCGTCATCCCGAGCGATGAGGATCGTCATGTCAGTCAGCCCACTGCCCCAGATCGCTTCCACGGCCTGGGAGCATCCCGCCGATCGCGCCGCGCTGAACACGTTGCGCGCACTGCCCGGATTCGACGAAATCATTCGCAAGATTGCCGGCTTCTTCGGTGAGCGCGGGCTGCGGCATCTGTTTCTGGCCAATGCCGTCCGCACCGGTCCGACGCAGCACCAGCGGCTCTACTTCATGCTGCGCGAAGTCTGCGAAACGCTCGATGTGCGTGAAGTGCCCGACCTCTACGTCACGCAGACGCCGTTCATCAACGCCAGCGCGATCGGCTTCGATCGACCGTTCATCGTGCTCAACACCGGCACGATTGGCGGCCTGACGCCGGATCAGCAGCGTGTCGTGCTGGCGCATGAAGTGGGGCACATCGCGAGCGGGCACATGACGTATCGCACGATTGCCGTGATCATGAGCACGATCGGATTCAGCGCACTGCCCTTTCTGGCCGGCCTCGCACTGCTGCCGTTTCAGCTGGCGCTGCTGGAGTGGAGTCGCAAGGCGGAGCTGAGCTGCGATCGTGCGTCGCTATTGGCCGTGCAGGACACGACGCTGGTCATGAGCACCTTCTTCCGACTTGCCGGTGGTTCATCGGATCCGAGCGAAGCCGATCTCGATGCGTTCCTGCGTCAGGCCGCCGAGTACGAGAGCGAAGGCAGCGCGTGGGATTCGCTGCTCAAGGTGATTTATGCCGCCACGCGCGAACATCCGTTCAACACCGTGCGCGCGGCCGAGCTGCAGCGCTGGGTCGCGAGCGGCGCGTACGCGAGCATCATTGCGGGCGAATATCCGCGTCGCGATGGCACCGGTCCGCAGCAGACGTACGCCGAGGATGTTCGCGGCGCCGCGGACTACTACGGGCAGCAGGCGCGTGAGGCGTTCGGCAAGGTGGGCGATTCGTTCTCGCGCGCGGCGGACGCGTTCCGGCGGAAGTCGGGCAGCTGATCACACGGCGGGCTTCATGGCGCCAACTAAGTTTGGCGCCATGAAGCTTCTGCTCGTCGGCGGCGGTGGCCGCGAACATGCGCTGGCGTGGCGCATCAAGCACGAACAACCTGACGTCACGTTGATCGCGGCACCAGGCAATCCCGGGATCGCGGTGTTTGCGACGTGCGTTCCCGTCGGTGCGGCCGATGTGCCGGCGCTGATCGCACTCGCGCAACGCGAACAGGTGGACGCGGTGATCGTCGGCCCCGAAGCACCGCTCGCTGCGGGACTCGCCGATCAGTGCATCGCACTTGGCATTCCGGTGTTCGGGCCAACGGCGGCTGCGGCGCAGATCGAAACGTCGAAGGCATTCGCCAAGGCGTTGATGGCCGACGCCGGTGTGCCGACCGGTCGCGCGTCCATGCACACCACCGTGGCAACCGCAAGAGCTGCCGGGCGCGAGTTCGGCGCGCCGGTCGTGATCAAGGCGTCTGGATTGGCGGCCGGCAAAGGTGTGGTCGTCGCGATGACGATGGACGAGGCGGATGCCGCGATCACGTCGATGCTCGACGACAACATCTTCGGCGACGCCGGTGCGGAAGTGCTGGTCGAAGAGTTCATGACCGGTGAGGAACTGTCGCTGTTCGTGCTTACCGATGGTGACACCGCGGTGCCATTGCCGGCAGCGCAGGATCACAAACGTGTCGGCGAAGCGGACACAGGGCCGAACACCGGTGGCATGGGTGCCTACTGTCCGGCGGACGCAGGCGATCCGTCGTTCGCGTGGCACGACGACACGCTGCCTCCAGGCGTGCAGCATGTGCTCGACATCATCGTAACGCCGACGTTGCGCGCGATGCGTGAGCGCGGGATACCGTTCAAAGGCTTGTTGTATTGCGGGGTGATGCTCACGCCGACAGGGCCGCGCGTGGTGGAATTCAACTGTCGCTTCGGCGATCCGGAAACCCAGGCGGTGCTGCCCGCGATTGCGGACGACGCAGAACTCACGCGCGTGATGCTGCAGATCGCACGCGGCGAACGCATCGATCCGGTGCCGGTGTTTGCACCGGCCCAGTCGGTCGTGACAACAGTCATCGCGGCGGCGGGATATCCGGGCACGCCGCGCGCCGCGGATGTGATCACGCTTCCCGACGTCGCCGATGGCCAGTGGCTCTTTCACGCCGGGACGAAACAGGTCGATCGTGCGCTGGTGTCCAGCGGCGGTCGTGTACTCACCGCGACTGCAACTGGCGCATCGCTTGGTGACGCACAACGGCGAAGCAGCGCGCTCGCGAGCCGAGTGCAGTTCAGCGGCGCCTTCTTCCGTCGCGATATCGGGTGGCGCGCACTCGCCCGCGGTGCCTGAACTCCCCGAAACCGAGACCATCGCGCGCGACCTGCATCTCATGCTGGCGGGCGTGCGAGTAGAGAGTGCCACCGTGCTGCGCGCCGACGTGCTGCGCAGTGTGAGCGCCGCGGAGTTCGAGCATCGCCTGCAAGGCGCCACCATCACACGCGCATGGCGCCGCGCGAAGCTGATAATCCTCGATCTCGACTCCGGCGACGCGATCGTCGTACAGCCGCGCTTCACCGGTGCGATGCTCGTCGAAAGCACGCCCGCCGACATCTCCGACCGCGATCGCCTCTACATCACGCTCACCGTCACTCTCGACGACGGCCGCCTGCTCCACTACCGCGACATCCGGCGACTCGGCACCGTCGCGCTCCTGGGTCGCTGCCAGTTGGCCGGCGCACTCGCGCCCCTCGGCCCCGAGCCGCTTGACCCGGACCTGACCGCCGAGCGATTTTCGGCTTCTCTTCGGAACTCGCGGCAGGCCATCAAGAAGGTGCTCATGGATCAGCAGGTGCTCGCCGGCGTCGGCAACATCTACGCGAACGAGGCGCTGTGGATGGCTCGGATCGACCCGTCGCGGCCGGCCGGGTCGCTCAGCGACACGGAGGCTGGCACGCTGCTGAGGGCTGTGCGCGAGGTGCTCACCGCGTCGATTGCCGTCCGCGGCACGAGTTTCCGCGATTACGTAGACGCGAAGGGCGGACGTGGTGGGTTCGTACCGTTTCTGCAGGCCTATGGTCGCGGCGGGCTCGCATGCGCCCGCTGCGCGACGCCGCTCGTGGACACCAGTGCCATCGATGGCCGCACGACCGTGTTCTGCTGGCGGTGCCAGGCATGACGCCGCAGATCGCTGAGCAGCGCGACCTGTTCGCACTCTTCGGCGTCGCGCCAATGCGTGGCCGCAGTGATGAACGATTGAGTGTGGAGCGGGCCGTCACGCTGGCCGAGCTGGAAGCGGCGAAAGCAGCGGCAGGCTCCGCGTTGCCGATCGCCGACATGAGCATCGGTGTCGACGTGCTGCTCGACGATACAACCGACGGCGCCGCCACCACGCGCAAGCGGAAAGGCAAACGGAAACCCGTCACCGATCTCGAAGCGCTGCGCGAACTGGTGAAGATGGGCACGCAGGATCGTCCCGGCACGTACCGGTTTCTCGGCAGCGAAGGCGAAGTGCTCTACGTCGGCAAGTCGAAGCAGTTGCGCACGCGGTTACTGAGCTATTTCCGCGCCGAGTGGCCGCACGACAAAGGTGCCCGCATTCTGTGGCGCGCGGCGCGCATCGAATGGGAATACCAGCCGAGCGAATTCGCCGCGCTGCTGCGCGAACTGCGGCTGATCAAGCAGCTGCGGCCGCGCTACAACTGGATGATGAAACGCGACGCGCGACACTACTGCTTCGTGAAGCTGACACCGGGCGTTGCACCGAAACTCACTGTCACACGTGATGCCTCGGGTGACGAACGCGGCGTGTACTTCGGCCCCTACCTGAGCGCCGGTCGTGTCGGTGATGCGTTGCGCGAGCTGAGTGATGTACTGGGACTTCGCGACTGCGCCAACGATGTGCAGATGCACTTCCGTGATCAGGAAGAGCTGCCGGTCGTGGCGACGCCGCGTACGCCGGGCTGTATCCGCCATGAAATCGGCAAGTGCCTTGGCCCCTGTGTCGCGGCCGTCACTGAGCGCGCGTACACCGCGCAGCTCGCACTCGCACGCGCCTTTCTCGATGGCACGAGTGATGGGCCGCTGGAAGCGCTCACGGCGCGCATGCAGGCGCACAGCGACGCACTCGAATTCGAACGGGCGGCGCAGGCGCGCGACAAGTTGCAGCGACTGGAGCTGCTGCGCATTCAGCTCGAGAAACTGCGGTTTGCCGTCGAGACGCTGACGTTCGCGTACCCGGTCACCGGCCACGGCAACGAGACCCGCGTCTATCTCGTGAAGCGCGGCACCGTGCGCGCGGATCTCAAGCTGCCGGTCACGCGGCGCGAGCAGCTCGAGTTTGCCGAGTGGAGCCGACGTATCTTCCACGCACCCGAACGCCCGACACGCCAGGTTCCGACACACGAGATCGACGAATTGCTGCTCCTCTCCAGCTGGTTTCAGCGCAATCCCGAGGAGTTCGCGCGCACGCTTGCTCCCGAGCATGCCGTGCGCGAGTTCGGCGCATGAGTTTCATCGACCTGCCCGGCTGGCTGATCGCGGTCGAAGTCGTATGGGTGATCGCGATGTCGGGCTACATCCTGCTCGAACGCCGACCGCCGCTGGCCACACTCGCGTGGATCATCAGTCTCGCGTATCTGCCGGTGCTCGGTTTCCTGGTCTACTACTTTCTCGGCCCGCGTCGACTGGAACGCAAGCGTCGCCGGCGCGTGACGGCGCGCACGGCGAAACGTGCGAAGGCAGGCGGTGCCGCGCCCAACCGCAACTCGGCCGCGGAGACGCTGGGGCACGCGGGCGCTCGTCTCGCCGCGGTGGCCGCCGGTACCGAGCAGGCGCCGCCGCTGCCGGCCACCGAAGTGCAGCTCTACGATCTCGGCAGCCACGCCTACAACGCAATCATCGAGTCGATCGCCGCCGCGACGAATCATGTCCATCTCGAGTACTACATCCTGAACGATGGCGTCGTCGCGAAACGCCTTCGAGCGGCACTGATCGAACGCGCGAACGCCGGTGTGCAGGTACGACTGCTCCTCGATGGGCTTGGCACGTCACGGCTGGGGTCGTATCTGCAGCCGCTACGCGACGCGGGTGTCGAGATTGCGCGGTTCGGCCCGAAGATGCGGCCGGGATTCGTGAACTTCCGCACCCATCGCAAGATCGTGATCTGTGATGGCACGACCGGATTCACCGGCGGTATGAACATCGATGATTGCCACGACGAATCGGTGGTCGGTGTCGCCGAAGGCTGGCGCGACACGCAGGTGAAGCTAGTGGGCGATGCGGTGGCGCCGCTCGCACTCGCGTTTCTCGAGGACTGGCAGTACGCCACCGATATCGTGCTCGATGGTGCGGAATACCTGCCGCCGCTGACAGGCAAGGGCGACAAACTGGTGCAGGTCTGCGCTTCGGGACCGGACGCACATCCGCAATCGATTCACGCCGTGTACTTCACGGCCATCGCCACCGCGCGTCAGCGTGTCTGGATCTCGACACCGTATTTCGTGCCCGATGAACCGCTGCAGGCAGCACTCATCGCGGCGGCATTGCGTGGAGTGGATGTGCGGGTGCTGGTGCCTGGCACCAGCGATCACGCGGTGGTGGACGCCGCGGCCCGCAGCTACTTCCCCGAGTTTCTCGCTGCAGGTGTGCTGATTCACGGCTACGGGCCGCCCGCACTGCATGCGAAGACGATGGTGGTGGATCGCGACGCGGCCATCGTCGGCACGGCCAACGTCGACAACCGCAGTCTGCGCCTCAACTTCGAAGTGCTCGCCATCTGCTACGGCAACGATTTCGCCGATGAACTGGCGCGCATGTTCGAGCAGGACCTCACGAAGTCCAAGGCGATTACGACCGAGACACTCGCAAATCGGTCCATCGGTGCGCGGTTGTTCGAAGGTGGGGCGCGCCTGTTTTCCCCGATGCTGTAAGCAATTCCGGTGATGTACCGGGCCCTTGTATGCCGAGGCCCAATGCGATCAACTTCATCGCCATGAATGACCTCACCCAGGGCCCTATCGCTCGGCACATCGTCAAGATGGCCCTCCCGATGGCCTTCGGGATGCTCTTTCAGACGGCGTATCTGCTGATCGACCTGTACTTCGTCGCGGGCCTTGGTGACGCGGCCCTTGCCGGTGTCAGCGCGGCCGGCACGCTGCAGTATGTCGTGATGGCCGTGACGCAGGTGCTCGGCGTCGGCACGGTCGCGCTCATCGCGCAAGCCAGTGGGCGACGCGACCGCGACGACGCGACGTTGGTGCTCAATCAGAGCCTGTTCCTGTCAGCCATCGGTTTTGTTGCGACGCTGATCTTCGGCTTCGCGCTGATGCGACCGTACCTGCACACGATGGCCGCGGACGACGCGACGATGGAAGCGGGACGGCGCTATCTGCTGGCGTTCATCCCCGCGCTCTCGCTGCAGTTCGCAATGATCACACTCGGCTCGGCGCTGCGTGGTACCGGCGTCGCGAAGCCGGGAATGATGATCCAGATCGGCACCGTGTTCCTGAATGCGATCCTCGCCCCGGTGCTGATTGCCGGTTGGGGCACGGGGCATCCGCTGGGCACACTTGGCGCGGGGCTCGCATCGGCGATCAGCATCGCGGCCGGTGTTGTCGCAGGCTGGGTGTATTTCCTGTCCGGTGATCGCTACGCGCGACTCGAAGTGTCACTGATGTCGCCACAGCGCGCACCGATCACGCGCCTGCTCAAGATCGGATTGCCATCGGGCGCTGAGTTCCTGCTGCTGTTCGTGCTGACCGGCTTGATGTACTTCATGATCCGACCGTTCGGTGCAGCGGCACAGGCGGGATACGGACTCGGTGCGCGCGTGATGCAGTCGATCTTCCTGCCGGCAATGGCCGTTGCATTCGCCGCGTCACCGGTGGCAGGGCAGAACGTCGGCGCCGGCAACGGCGCGCGCGTGCGTGAAACGTTCAAGATGGCGGCGCTGATCGGCAGTACGGTGATGCTCATCGCGACGATCATTTCGCAGACGCAGTCGGATCGCATGCTCGCGCTGTTCACGAAAGAACCGGCAGTGATCGCGGTCGGCGCGACCTTCCTGCATATCGCGGCGTACAACTTCATCGCGCAGGGCCTGATCTTCACCTGCTCCGGCATGTTTCAGGCGCTCGGCAACACCATTCCGTCATTGATCAGCGGCGCCGTGCGTCTGGCGACGTTCGGCCTGCCGGCGATCTGGCTCTCACGGCAGCCGGGCTTCACGATGCAGCAGGTGTGGTGGCTGGGTGTGATCACTGTCACGCTGCAGATGGCGTTCAGTGTGTGGTTGCTGCGACGCGAACTGAACTTGCGCTTTCCAGTCGGCAGCGACGCAGCGCGCGTGACACCACCATTGGTCGCCGACGCCGCAAGCGACTGAAACGCGAAGTCAGAGCGCAATCAGCTCCACACTCGGCACCCCGTTCTCGATCGTCAGCCGCGCGACACTTGGCACGAGATCGAAACGTCGTGCACCAGCGGCACCGGGGTTGATCACCAGTCGACCATCGACCACGGTGATTAATTGCCGGTGTGTGTGACCGTACACCAGCACGCGCTGCGGATACGCCGCCAGCAGTTTCGCCGGCGTCGGGCTGCCCAGTTCATGCCCGTGACTGACGTGAACGCTCACGCCCCCGATGTCGAGCACCAGCGCCTGCGACAGACTCGGATTGCCCGGCATATCGGTGTTGCCGAACACGGCGCTGACCGGGGCGATCACACCGAGTTCATGCAACACGTCGTCTGGCCCGACATCGCCAGCGTGCAGAATGCGATCGACACCGGCGAGCGCATCGAACAGGCTTGCGCGCACCATGCCGTGTGTGTCGGACACCAGCCCGATCACATGCCGCGGACTCACTCGCTGTCGTCGCCCCAGCGCGGCGCGATGTCGATATCGACGTGCAGCTGATCGAGGATCCGCTGCACGACGAAATCCACCAGCTGATCGATGCGTTCCGGCTGGTGATAGAAGCCCGGCGCAGCCGGCAGCACCACCGCACCCGCGTCAGTCAGGCGCAGCATGTTCTCGAGATGGATGCGCGAGAACGGCGTTTCGCGCGGCACCACGATCAGCGGGTGGCGTTCCTTGAGTGAGACATCAGCCGCGCGTTCCACCAGTGAGCGACTGGTGCCAGCCGCGATTGATGCGATCGTGCCCATGCTGCACGGCACGATCACCATCCCCCGCACTTTCGCCGAGCCGCTGGCCGGCGTGGCACCTCGATCGTTGTCGTCGAATACCGTGACGTTCGCGTCCCACGCATCCTCCCCGACATGATCGCGCAGGCCGTGCAGATCATGGATGCCAGACTCGGTTTGCAACAAGCGCCAGCCATGTGTGCTCACGATCAGCCACACCGGCTGCCGCGCAGAGGCCAGCGCGTTGAGCAGCCGCACCGCATAGGGCGCACCTGATGCGCCAGTGATCGCCATCACGATCGGCAGCTGGGCAGTCATGCGGCGCGTGTCAGCAGGTCCGCCAGCGACGGCAGGTGCAGCAATCGCTCGAGCAGCACGAAGGTGAAGAAGGTGATGCTGATGATGCCGTTCATGGTGAAGAACGCCGCATCCAGTTTCGACAGATCGTCCGGTTTTACCAGCGAATGTTCATACAGCAGCAGCACCGCCACGACCGCGACGCCAACGGCATACAGCACACCACCACCAGTGGCCCAACCCACCAGTGCCAGCAGCAATACCGTGCCGACATGCAGCGCACGCGCAACGTTCAGGGCGCGCGGGGCGCCAAGTGCGCCGGGCAGCGAGAACAATCCATTCGCGCGATCGAACGCGACATCCTGCAGCGCGTAGAGAATGTCGAAGCCGCCTGACCACGACATCACAGCCATCGCCAGCACCGGTAGCATCCAGACCGGCGTGCTCCACGCGCCCGTCACGGCCAGATAGCCACCGACCGGCGCAATACCCAGCCCCAGTCCGAGCACGAGATGACTCCAGCGCGTGAATCGTTTGCAGTAGCTGTAGAACAGCACCCACGTCAGCGCCACCGGTGACAGCACGCCGCACAGCGGATTGAGCATCCAACTCGCGAACACGAACAGGATGCCGGCCAGCACGACACTCGCCTTCGCCTGACCGAGCAGCAGTGCGCCACTCGGAATCTCACGCATCTTCGTGCGCGGATTTTTCGCATCCACATCACGGTCGACGATGCGATTGAACGCCATCGCGGCGAATCGCGCCGCGGTGAACGCCAGCACGACCCACCCGATCTGACCGATGGTGGGCATCACTTCACGACTCGCAAGCACAACACCGGTCAACGCAAACGGCAGCGCGAACACGGTATGTGGCAGCTTCACGAAACTGGCCCATCGTGCCAGTGCCGACGGTCCGGCGAATGTCTGTCCCTCGCGACCCGGCGTCGTCATTTCTTCCACGCCTGCTCGATGCCGAGCGACGCAAAGAATCCGTCGACGCGTGTGCGCGTCTCAGCGTCCATCGCGATCACACGCGGCCACTGCCGTGTGAAGCCTTCCTCAGGAAGTTTGCGCGTGGCGTCGATGCCCATCTTGCTGCCGTAGGTGAACGCGCGACTCGAATGATCGAGCACGTCCACCGGCCCCATCGTAAAGCGCACGTCCCGCTCCGGATCGATGTTGTTGAGCGCCACCCACCACGCCTCATCCGGATCCTGGACGTTCACCTCTTTGTCCACGACCACCAACACCTTCGCCAGCGACATCAGGCCGGCGCCCC
>JANLPZ010000083.1:0-36579 GCA_031367535.1 Gemmatimonadaceae bacterium | reverse complement strand
CCGGAATCCGGAGCCGCCCCACGTTTGTTTCACACTCGCGTGCGAACGCGACTACGGCAGCCGATACGTAATCTCGTTCGACTGCAGCGTGTACGACGTGCTGGCGCCGGCGAGCGTGTGACGGGCGCGCAACACCACACTGCTGCTGCTGCCAGCCACGGCACGAATCTTCGCCTGGTCACCTATGGCGGAGATGTTGAGCGTGCCGCCGGGCAGCAACTGCGCGGCGAGCATCGAACAGGCAGCGGACGTGGAGGTCACATTGGTCCACGCGGTGCCGCTCGCCAGACGGGCTTCGATGATCTGAGCGCACACGCCACCGGACACTGCCTCAGGCAGTGAACTGGTCACGGCGACCATCATCGTGACGTTCGCGTCCGCCATGGAACCGGTCGGCGCCGCGGCGACTGCTGCGAGTCGCGTGTCGACCGTGCCCGACGTGTTCGGCGCGGTGGTCTCGTCCGTTCCACACGCGGCGAACAGCGCGGTCGTGGCAAGAAGAGCAAGGCGGGTGATACGCATATGAAATCGTCTCCTGAATTCTGTGTTCGGAATCGGTGTCGCGGGGCCGCCGAGGTGCGAGCGGTGCGAGCGTCAGCTCCGATTCAGGGAGCCAATGTGCATACCGCGTGCCGAACCGGCCGGTCACATCGCGCAATGATAGAAAACGAGCTCGGCTGTGGGAATCCCCCAACCGAGCTCTTCAACAAATCCCTTGTCAGACGACTCAATCAGACTCATGCATTCAGCCAGAACCGGCAAGCGATTTCAAGCGACACCGATAGACCTCGAACGTAATCGAGCAATCTCGATCAACCGAAGCGACTTCAAGCGCCAGCGAAGCCCGCACCGTACTTCGCGTTGTAACGCTCCATGCTCTCCGTGATGATCCGACGCGCTTCTTCCGCGGCGTACCAGCCGATGATTTCGACACGCTTGCCTTCGAGGTCCTTGTAGATCTTGAAGAAGTGCTCGACTTCGCGCAGGAAGTGGCTCGGAAAATCGCCGAGGTCATGCACTTCGTCGTGAATCGGATCGTGCATCGGCACCGCAAGGACCTTGTCGTCCGGCTCGCCCTTGTCGAGCATCTTCAGCACGCCGACAGGGCGGGCGTCGATCTGGCAGCCGGGGAAGGTCGGCTCATTGATCCGCACCATGATGTCGAGGGGGTCGTTGTCCTCGTGCAGGGTGCGGGGGATGAATCCGTAGTCGCCTGGATAATGCACCGCCGAGTACAGCACCCGGTCGAGCTTCAGAAGTCCAGTCTGCTTGTCGAGCTCGTACTTGTTCCGGCTCTTTGCCGGGATCTCGATCACCGCGGTGACGTGCTCGGGCGGCTTCGCGCCGGGGGATATGTCGTGCCAGGGATTGAACATGTACCAGAGTGCTCGAGAGGGCGGTCAGCCTGCCGCTATGCACAACAGAATAGCGGATGACGGAAGGCGGTCAGCGGCCGGTCGTCAGAACCCGCGCCGCAGTGATGGCGAAGTACGTCAGGATGATGTCCGCTCCCGCCCGCCGAATTGCCACAAGGCTTTCGAGCATCGCGCGCTCGAGATCAATCCAGCCCCGTTCGGCCGCCGCGTGCAACATGGCGTATTCACCGCTCACCTGATACGCGGCAACGGGCATGCTGGTAACGTCCTTCACCCGGCGGATGATATCGAGATACGCCCCGGCCGGCTTGACCATGATGATGTCCGCGCCCTCAGCGATGTCCTGCGCCACCTCGCGCAGCGCTTCGTCGCTGTTGGCCGGATCCATCTGATAACTGCGCCGGTCACCAAACGCCGGCGTGCTCTCGGCCGCCTCGCGAAATGGACCGTAGAACGCGCTTGAGTATTTGGCAGCGTACGACATGATCGGGATCTGCTCGTGCCCGGCCGCATCCAGCGCAGCGCGAATCGCGCCAACCCGACCATCCATCATGTCACTCGGCGCGATGATATCTGCGCCAGCATCCGCGTGCATCACCGCTTCGCGCGCCAGCAACTCGAGTGTCGCATCGTTATCGACTTCGTCGCCATGCAGCACACCGCAGTGGCCATGATCGGTGTACTCACACATGCAGACATCGGTGATCACGAGCAGCGATGGCACCGCCGCCTTGATCGCACGCACGGCTTCCGCTACCGGCCCATGTGCATCCGACGCGCCCGACCCGACGGCGTCCTTATGGTCCGGAATGCCGAAGAGGATCACCCCGCCGACACCGGCAGCAGCAGCGGCCTGCGCATCGCGCACACATTCATCCACCGATGTCTGAGCGCACCCGGGCATCGACGACACGGGCTGCCGGATCCCGACACCAGGTCGCACAAAAAGCGGCAGAATAAACTGCGACGGATGCAGGTGCGTCTCGCGCACCAGCGCGCGCATCGCCGGCGTGCGGCGCAGCCGACGGAGCCGGACGTTCGGGAAGACCGCGCCAGCCGGCGCCGACGCCGGATCGTTCGCGGACAAGCTGCCCATGCGGGGCGGAAGGATGGTCGCCATAGCGCTGACAATACCCCCGTTTACCGCAGCGTCAACGCAATTCGTGCGACGCGGTCGTGATGGCGCGGGCCTCAGCGAGAATGGCAGCCGCGCCCGCGTTCTTGAGCTGCGCCGCGAGCGCGACCGCGGTCTCACGGACGTCGGCACCGACGACCATACTCGCGCGCAGCATCGGCGTGCCGTCCAGGCCTGCAACGAGGCCGTGCAGTGTGCGGCGCCCACCGTCGGTTTCGGTCATCAACGCACCGATCGGTACCTGACAGCCACCATCGAGCGCGGCCAGAAAGCTGCGCTCACACGTCGTCGCATCCATCGTCGGCTGATGATTCAGTTTCGCCACGATCGCTGACACCTCTGCGTCATCGTCTCGCACCTGGATCGCGATTGCACCCTGCCCGGCAGCGGACAACCACTCCGGCGCACTGAGAAAGCTGCGAATGCGCGACGACAGTCCGAGTCGATTGAGCCCTGCCGCCGCCAGAATCGCGGCGTGGCACAATCCTTTGTCGAGCTTCGACAATCGCGTGCCGACGTTGCCGCGCAGGTCGACGACTGTGCAGTCTGGCCGCAGCGCCTTGAGCTGTGCGCGACGTCGCAGACTCGACGTGCCGATGATCGCGCCGTGCGGCAGCTCGTGCAGCAACGCGCCCGGCACATCGTCTCGCACGACCAGCGCGTCACGCGAGTCCTCGCGCGGCAACTGCGCAATCACCGTCAACCCGGCAGGATCATCGGTTGGCAGATCCTTCAGAGAATGCACGCAGAGATCGGTGACACCATCGCGCAGATCGCGTTCGAGTTCTTCCGTGAACAATCCCTTGCTGCCGATGGCGGTCAACGCGACATCGAGGCGACGATCACCGACCGTGGTGTACGTGACGAGTTCACTCGTCACGCCGATTGCCGTCAGTTCCGCCTGCACCTGATGGGCCTGCGCGAGTGCCAGTGCTGAAGAGCGGGTGCCGATCTTCAGCAGACGCGGTGCTGTGCTCATGAATTTGTTGTCAGGTGATGATGACGGTCGCGCTGCGCACGGACGGCGCGGACGACGGCAGCCACCAGTCCATCGAGCGTGGATGGCATGGCTTCCGCCACCACGCGCATGCCGGCGGCGTGCGCCGCCTGCGTTGTGATCGGGCCGATCGAGACGACATCGGCGGCATTGTGCGCGGCACCCATTGCCGTGACCCACGCGTCCACCGCACTGCTCGCCGTCATCGTCACGACATGCACCTGGCGCGCCTGCAACGCGGCACGCACCTCGGCCACATCTTCGTCGGTGGCGACACTGTCGTAGGCGTCAATACGATCGACGATGGCGCCGAGGGCGCGCAGTCCGTCGCAGAGTTCACGTCGCGCACCTGCGGCAGCGGGATACAGCATGCGCATGCCTGCCACATCAGTGCGCGCGATGAACGCATCGAGCAGGCCCTTGGCCAGGTACCGTTCGGGGATGAGGGTCGGCTCGACACCACGAGCCCGCACCGCAATCGCCGTCGATTCGCCGACCGCGGCCACTCGTGTGTGCGCCCAGTCCGCAGCCGTGATGCCGAGTGCCTCGGTGGCATCGAAGGTCAACGCCACACTCGTGGCACTGGTGAAGACGACCCAGTCATATCGCGCCAGTGTCCGCGCGGCCTGATCGAGACCGCCTGCGTCGCATGGCACAATACGCGTCGCGGCGTACGTCATGACGTGTGCGCCGAGCGCCTGCAACGGCAACACGAGGGCATCAGCGCGTTCCGATGCGCGAGTCACGACGACGGTCGCTCCCATCAGCGGGCGAGCGTCGTCTGTGCCGACGACTGGTTCGCTCATGCTGCGTGGAGCGTCCGCCGACGCATCACGGCCGCGTGACGGTGTCGATCGCATCACCGCGTCGTGCCATGGTGCGTGCCCGCACGACCAGCGAGACGACATACCCACCGACGATCATCGCTGCCGCGATGTAGGCTGCGAACATGTACACGGCATTGTCAGGCATCATGCATCTCCGGCTTCGAGCGCTTCCACTCGATCGCGCAACGCGGCGTACTTGAGACGCCCACGCAGCAGTGCGACGAAGAGCAGTATGAATGCGAGAAACGCGAGCGACAGCGTGAGCCCCATTTCCGCCGACAGCTTCGGCTTGTCCGGCGCCAGCACGATCGGCTGCGGATGCATCGTGCGGAACAGGCGCACGCTCAGGTGAATGAACGGCACCAGCAGTGACGCGAGAATGCCCAGCACCGCAGAGTAGCGTGCACGCTGCTGGCGGTCTTCGATGGCGCCACGCAGCACGGTGTAACCGAGCAGAATGAACCAGAGGAACAGTGTGCTGGTGAGTCGGGCGTCCCACGTCCACCACGTGCCCCAGATCGGCTTGCCCCAGAGCGGGCCGGTGACGAGCACGATGCTGAGAAAAATCAGCGCGACTTCGGCCGAACTTTCGGCGAGGCGGTCGAGGCGGTCGTCGCGCAGCCAGAGATACATGGCGCCGCCGATCGCGACCAGCGGACAGGCGAGATAGAGGCCGACGACGGCCGACGGCACATGCATGTAGAAAATCTTCTGCGCTTCGCCCTGGAGTGCTTCGGGCGGCGTGAACCAGATCGCGCGCGCGATCACGGCAGCGACGGCGACCACGGCCACCGCCAGCAGCCAATCGAAAATCGGCACCGACGTCCGTGTCATCGGGCGGCCCGCGCCGGTCGACGGTAGCGTAGATGCGAGAGTATCAGACATGTGACACGAAAGAAGGGTACCCAGCACAATCGGCGTGCAAAGTGAACCGCACGCAAGGGTGAAAAGTTACCGGCCGTGTTCGGATACCCGGTACCGTCAATCTTCGATGGTGAACGGGAAGGCGAGCACACACGCGACACCGAACATCAGATCGAACGCCACGAGCACCTCGATCCACGGTATGACGGTGCTCAACTCGGCCCCCACCAACAATTTGGCCGATGCCTGCGCGGCCGGCACGACGACCGGAATGAAGAAGGGGAGCGCCAGCATCGGGAGCAGCAGCTCAGCGAACCGCGTGTGCACGGTCATCGAGCTGAACAGCGTGCCAACGGTAACGAGCCCGACCGCCGCGAGCACGCCGATGCCGCCGAGGATCAGCAGACCACTGCCAAATTCCAGATTGTAGAACAGAACGACAGCTGGAATGGTGATGGCCAGCACAGCCGACACGTACACGAGATTCGCCAGCGCCTTCCCCAGAAAGATCGCCTCGCGGGGGACCGGTGCGAGGAGCAGCCCATCCATCGCGCGCGTCTGCAGCTCGAGGCCGAAGGCACGGTGCAGGCCGAGCATGCCGGCGAAGGCGAAGATGGTCCAGAGGACGCCGGGCGCCATGTCGATCGGGCGGACGGCGGTGGGGTCCCAGACCATGTAGAAGATGCTGACGCCAAGCAGCGAAAAGACGAGCGACGAGAAGAAGGCGCTGCGGGTCCGGTACTCGATCGCGAGATCTTTGCGGGCGATCATCAGTGCGACGGCTAGCGTGCCGGGCGGTTTAAGCTCGGTCACGCGGCGGGCTCGAGCGCGAGCTGTCTGTAGTCGGCGGCGAAGCGGACGGGGTCGAGTCCGTCGGTGGGCGCCTGCCGCCTGATTTTGCCGTCGAGGATGATGGCCGCGTGGGTGGCGAGGTTGAGCCCTTCCTCGACAGAATGGGTGACTAGTGCCAGCGATGCGCCATCATCCCGCAATGAACGCAGTAGTTCAGTCAGAGCCCGCGCGCCAGCCACGTCGAGGCCCGTGTACGGCTCGTCCAGCAGCACCAACGCCGGCTGGTGGACGATGGCCCGCGCGATCGACACCCGCTGCTGCCACCCGCGACTGAGTGCCCGCACCGGCGTCAGCTCGCGACCGCGCAAGCCCAGCCGATCGAGCGCCGCGGCCGTCGCACCCGACACGTCCTGCACACCGTGCAACCTGGCGGCAAAAGCCACGTTCTCGGCTACCGTCAGCACATCGTAGAGCATGCTCTGATGGCTGATCAGTCCGACGCGACCGCGCTCCGCCGCCGCATGATTCGTGAGCGCCTTGCCAAGCAGCCGAACTTCGCCGCTCGTCGGTCGGAGCAGTCCAGCGAGCAGGCGCAGCAGCGTAGTCTTGCCGGCGCCATTCGGGCCGAACAGCGCCAGACACTCGCCGGCATGGATCCGCAGATCGATGCCCGCAACGGCGCGACGCCGACCAAATCGTCGTACCAGCGCAATCGTCTCACAGATCGGGGCGTCCGCGTGTGGTCGAGTGGGGCTCGAGGTAGTCACGCTGGCCAAGCTAACGCTCGCCGCCACGCGCAGCTTCGCCGGTTGCCCCTCACTGCGCGGGGTATCAAACTCACCGCTCGCCACGCCGTACCGCCTCAAGCCACCGTGCCACATGTCCGAGATCGACGCGCTGCTGACCGAGAATCGCCGCTTCCCTTCACCGCCGGCGTTTCAGCGCGCCGCCAACGTGAACGACGCCGCCTTCGCGACCACCGCCTCCGCCGACCCGGATGCCTACTGGGTGATGATGGCGCAGCAGCTGGAGTGGATCACGCCGTTCACGAAAGGACTCGAGTGGGACGCGCCGTTCGCGACCTGGTTCCGGGACGGCCAGCTGAACGTGTCCGCCAACTGCCTCGATCGACATATCCGCACCGCACGTCGCAACAAGGCGGCGATCATTTTTGAAGGTGAGCCTGGTGACACGCGTACGCTCACGTACTGGCAGCTGTATACGGAGGTCTGCAAGTTCGCGAACGTGCTGCGCAGCCTCGGTGTGCGCAAAGGTGATCGCGTCGCGATCTACCTGCCGATGATTCCGGAAGCGGCCGTTGCGATGCTCGCCTGTGCGCGCATCGGCGCGATTCACAACGTGGTGTTCGGCGGATTCAGCCCCGAATCGTTGCGCGATCGTATCAACGATTCGCAGTGCCGCGTGCTGGTCACGGCCGATGGTGGATTCCGTCGCGGACAGGTGGTGCCGCTCAAGCGCAACGCCGATGCGGCGATGAAGGACACGCCGAGCATCGAACATTGTGTGGTGGTGCAACGGCGCGCCGGTGCGATGAGTGAGGAGACACACGCGCAGATGCAGGATGGTCGCGACGCGTGGTGGCATCGCCTGATGCAGAAAGCGCCACTGACGTGCGAGCCTGCCGTTATGGACGCGGAAGATCCGCTGTTCATCCTCTACACGTCAGGCACCACGGGTACGCCGAAAGGCATCGTACACAGCACCGGTGGCTATCTGACCGGCGTGACGGCGACGTCGAAGCAGGTGTTCGACCTGAAGGACGACGATGTGTTCTGGTGCACCGCCGACGTGGGCTGGGTAACCGGTCATTCGTATGTCGTGTACGGTCCGCTGGCGAATGGCGCGACCTGCATGTTGTATGAAGGGGCGCCCGACTGGCCCGACAAGAATCGCATGTGGGACATGTGCGAGCGCCACGGTGTGACGATTTTCTACACCGCGCCGACGGCAATTCGCGCCTTCATGAAATGGGGCGAAAAACATCCCAATCAGCACGATCTCGCGCGCCTGCGACTGCTCGGCACCGTCGGTGAACCGATCAATCCTGAAGCGTGGATGTGGTATCATCGTGTGATCGGCAAGGAACGCTGCCCGATCGTCGATACGTGGTGGCAGACGGAGACTGGCGCGATCGTGATTTCACCGTTGCCGGGAGTGACGGAAACGAAACCGGGCAGCGCGACGCACCCGTTACCTGGCTACAGTCTGGCACTCGTGGACACTCACGCTGAGCCGATTCCGGTTGGCGGCGGACTGCTCACCATCACGCGTCCGTGGCCGAGCATGTTGCGCACGATCTGGGGCGATCGACAGCGCTACGTGGATACGTATTTCAGCAAATGGCCGGGACGCCCCGATCTCTATTTCGCTGGCGATGGTGCGAAGCTTGACGAGGATGGCTACTGGTGGATCCTCGGTCGCGTGGACGACGTGTTGAATGTGGCCGGTCATCGCATCGGCACCATGGAAGTGGAGAGTGCGCTCGTCGGCCATCCGTCGGTTGCTGAGGCAGCCGTGGTTGGAAAGGAGCATGAACTGAAAGGCCAGGCGATCGCCGCATTCGTGACGCTGCGCGAAGGCTTCACCGCAACATCAGCGTTACGCGATGAGTTGCGGGACTTCGTCGGCGAAAAGATCGGTGCGATCGCGAAGCCGGACGACATTCTGTTCAGCGCCGATCTGCCGAAGACGCGCTCGGGCAAGATCATGCGGCGCCTGTTGCGCGACATTGCCGAAGGCCGCGCGCTGGGTGACACGACCACGCTTGCGGACCCGAGTGTGGTTGCAGGGCTCAAGGAGCAGTACGAGGCGCAGGAGTCGTGATGTCGCGTCACTGCGCGGGCCAGCAGACGTCCGTCATCACGCGACGGCAGTGGCACCGGTCGCATGGGCCGCTTACCCTTCACGCATGAGCCTTCTCGGCCGTCTGTTCCCCGATACGCTGTTCCCCAGAAAGCTCAGCGACGCTGCCGAGCGTCGCCTGCGTCTGGCGCAGGCGCGTGCGGAAGAGGCGGTGCTCGAGACCCACGTGCGCAACGCCCTGCTGTACGTGGACACCCTGGCGGGTGAATTGCCGTTCGATCGTGCGATCGAGACCTACATCCGCATGCTCGGCATTCCGGAGCCGCTCGCCAGCACCGTCGCGACGCGCACACTCGTCGTCCTCGGCGACGATGTTGTGCCGGAGCGCACGTCGCCGCTCGGTGAACACATGGTCGGTGACGACGTCCTGCCCATGGTTCGCATCGCGTCTGCAAACAACTCGCTGCGACGCTGAGCTCTTTAAAACTGCGTTGTGACGATAGGGCGGGGAGGCCGGAGAGTGCGTCACGCTCGGGCGTCGGTCTCTTCGCGTGGCATCGTCAACTGCATGGGGTGAGGAGCGCACAGAGCGCACGGAGGGTTCGCGACTCGACGGTCTGTGCATCGCGCACCGAAGATTTTTTGCTAACGGCAGTTCCAACAAAAAGTCAGCGATGATGCGCGCTGCGCCGAGCATTGCAAGCGACGCACTCTCCGGCCTCCCCGGCCTATCCCCCAAAAAATCAGCGGCGCCTGGAAGTGCGCGGAACGTTGCAACCGACGCGCTCCGTGAGCTCGGTTCGCTCCGCCTCCAAAGCAGTTGATGTCACGAAAAAGAGGAGAGCTCGAGGAGGATGCACTCCCCGAGCTCCCTGCCGTATCCACACAAAGCACTTGACGACCTACTTCTTTGCCGGCTCCGGCACGCTGCTCGGAATCGGCAGCGTGGGTGCGAGTGCGGCGTCGACGGCGGCTTTCAGTTCATCGTAGTTCGCGGCGCCGGCCATCTTGGTGCCGTTGACAAAAAACGTCGGAGTGCTGCCGACCTGCTTCATCAGGCCGAGTGAGTAGTTGGCGCGGATGCGCTCGGAATGGGCGGTGGCATCCATGCAGGCGTTCCACTTCGGCAAGTCGAGGCCGATCTTTTTGGCGTAGTCAGTGATTACGCCGCGTGGATTTGTCGTCGCCTCGCCATTCCACTCGATCTGGCCGCTGAACAACGCGTCGTGCATTTCCCAGAACTTGCCCTGATCATCGGCGCAGGCGGCGGACATTGCCGCGGGAATGGTGTTCCGATGCGAGTTCACGAGCGGGTAATCGTAGAACGTGTACTTGATGATTCCGGTCGCGACGAGGTTTTTGCGCACGTCGGGCTCGGTGATCGTGAAGTAGTTGCCGCACGCCGGGCACTCGAAGTCCGCGAACTCCATGATTTCGACCTTGGCATCCGGCGAGCCGATCGTGTACCCGTGCGCTTTCTGCGCGAGTACGGAATCGCCGGTGCTGGGCAGCGCGACCGGCAGCTCGACCGGCTTCTGCTGCGTCTTCCACCAGATGAAACCACCGCCGCCCACCACAATGGCGGCCAGCGCGACGATGAAGCCGGTGTTGTTGGACTTCTTGCGTACCTGCGCAGCACTCACGATGGGTCATCCTCGGAAAATCAGGGGCCGTAGTCCGCATCCCCGTCTGGTCAATTATGGATCGGTTGCATCCGACCTCGCGATGCCGTCCGGCATCACGCGCCAGCCGCCTCGGCAGCGGCCGTACCCAAGGGTAGGTGTATAGCAGTCAGATGCGCTAGTTCATTCTCACCATTTCCGCGCATGATAGATTGCTCTCGTGCCGCGTCCGCCCGTCCTCGCCACACCCGCATTCACGCCCGTTTCACCGGTTCAGCGGCGCCTTCCGGCGTCGCGCATGGTGCTGCCGTACATGCCGCCGGACGGCGACTACGTGCGCCTGCCAGTCGGACCGGGGGCGTTGCATGCCATGCGGTATGGCCATGGCGGACCGGCCGTGCTGCTGCTGCACGGCTTCACGACCAGCGCACCGCTGTGGCACCGCGTCGCTCCCATCCTGCTGTCGCGCGGGTGTCAGGTGATCGTGCCCGATCTGCTCGGCTTCGGTGAATCGGACCGTCCCATCGGTGGGCCGTACACCGTCGGATCGCAGGCGCGGTATCTGGATCGGGCGTTGGCGCTGCTGCGAGTGAGCAAAGTGGTGGCGGTGGGCCAGGATCTCGGCTGCGTCGTGCTGAAGCGCCTCGCGGCGCTGCGGCCGGAGCGGATCAGCGCCTTGATCCTGGCCTCGCCGACACCATCGGACGCCGCCGGCGGTCCGGAGATCGACGCCGTGCGCGGGCAGACCGGGCCGGCGCTGCTCGAAATTTCCAGCCGGCCGCTCGGCGTCGTGGACTTGCTGGGCCCGGTGCTGCGGGCGGCGGTCAGCGATATCGGCAGCATGCCCGACAAACTCGTGGCGCGCTTCTCGGCACCGTACACCGGCAGTCAAGGTGCGCGCCATCTGCTCGACCTCGCGCGGGCTGTGGGCGAGGAGGAAGACCTGGTGCCGACGTTTCTCAGCGAACTGAGCACGCTGCGCGTCACAGGTGAGGATGATCCGATGGCGGCACCACCATCGGAATCGATGATCCGGCTGCCCGGGGCCATGCGATTGTTGCCGGTGGAACGACCGGAACCGTTGGCAGCGCTGATCATGGAACGTGTGGAAGCCACGAACGATTCGCCCGTTACGCTGGAAGATCGCGGCGACCTCGACTAGTTTTCCAGCATTACAGTTGCAACCAATGAGGTGAATTTGACGAAAAAGAATCGACAGCGTCGAGTAGTGACGCCGCCGACCCCGTTCGAGCAAGCGCGCGACGAGTTGTTCCAGCAGATCATGCGGTGTGAAGTCATCGGTGCGGCGCCCGATCATCAGGGCGAGTGGTTCACCGAGACCATGGCTTATTTCGCCGAGCGGTACCCCGAGTTGAAGCCGGCCGATGTGAACGACCTGCGCCAGTTGGGCGAGCGGTTCGTTCAGCCACCGAAGGCCACCGTGACACCCGAGGACGCACCGGCCGAAACGTCGGTTGCTCCAACGCCCGAAGCAGCGGCGATCGATGCGCTGGTCGGAGACGAAGTCGGCACGGAGCCCGAGAGCAGCAGCGAGATGGCAGAAGTGGAAGACGCCGAGACCGTTCCGGCCTGACACGACTCTGATCGATGCACGCAGAGCGCCCCCCGCACACAACGTGCGGGGGGCGTTCTGCTTTCCTGACACGGGAAAATCAGAAGCGCGTGCCGACCGAGAAGAACAGCAGGCGACGCGCACCAGCGAGCACGGTCTGCGTATCACCCGACAGCGTGAAGCCGTTCGTGCCGAGCGTTCCGATGTAGTTCGCGTCGGTCAGGTTGAGCGCATTCGCGCGGAACGTGAGCTCCTTCAGTCCGGGGACGGTGCGCAACGTGTATTCAACGTTCGCATCGACGGTGGTGTAATTCGGTACCTTCGCGTCAGCACTGTTGAGGATCGAGAAGTAGCGATCACTCACATGACGCGCGCTGAGCTGCGCCGCGAAGCCCGCGTGCTGATACCGCAGTTGCGCGTTGCCGAGCAGTTCCGGCGTGTCGACCACACGCTTGCCCTTCGCGCGGACGGTGTCCGAGGCACCGCTGATGTAGTTGTCGTTGATCGTGGCGTGCGTATACGCCGCGCTGGCAGTGAGCGAGAGACCTTCGGCGAGCTTGATCGCGAGCAGACCTTCTGCGCCGCGCGATGTGACACCGCCAACATTCGCGAATGAACTGACACAAGTTGCGGTGAGCGGACAGACCGAGACACCGATCAGTCGGTTGCGATACGCCACGTTGAAAACGGTCAGCGATGCTTCGATCGGACCGCGGCGCGTGCGGTAGCCGCCTTCCACGCTGGTGGCGCGCTCCGCCTTCGTGTTGTCCTTGAAGAACTGGAATGCGGTGGCGCTGGTGTTGTACACACCCGTCTGCGGGCTGTATGGCAGTGCGTTCTGATTCTCCGACACGTTGGCGAAGAATTCGTCCTGCTCGCTGGCGCTGAACACGGCACCGACCTGCGGCAGGAAGCCCGCAGACGTCGGGAAGCTGAAGCCAGGGCGCGCTGAGTCGGGGAGGGTCTTCGCGCTGGCGATCGTGCGACCGTTGTTCGCAAAATCAGCGCCGATGCGGACGGCCTTGAAGCCGTAGCTGAGCTTGAGGCGACCGTCGACGAAGCGGTTCGTGTTCTGGATGTAGCCAAGCGTCGTGCTGTACGTGCCGGTGCGATCGAAGAACAGTCGCAGCACGTTGTTGAAGTCGACCGCAGGTCCGGCGGTGAAATTCTGCAGGCGCCAGCCGACGCGACGGATCGTGGACTCGTTGTGCTCGAACCAGCCGCCGATCTCGAGTTCATTGCCCGGCAGTTCGAACATCACCTTGGCGTTGGTGCCATAGCGCTGTGCGCTGTACTGCGTCTGTCGGAAGTAGATCGGATCCGGGCTCCAGGTTGCACCGTAACTCGGCGCCGTCCAGTCACCCGCGCCCTTGTTCGTGTGCAGGTATGGCTGCACTTCGAAGCGGACGCCGTCGGCGAGATGGAACATGCCCTTCACGTAGCCGATATGATCGCGACGTGCGCCCTGTGCGGTATTGTAATACGCCTCGTCCGGCGTGCTGCTGCTGGCTGCCGTGACCGCCTGCGACCAGTTCGAATACTGATCCCAGTCACGCCCGCTCGCACGCCACCGCGCCAGCGAGAGATCGGTGTAGTCATTCTCGGTGCGATCGGAGAGACCGTAGTACGCCACGACCTGATGCGGACCGCTGAAGTACTGCACCTTGGCGTTCAACTGGTCCTGCCACGTCTGCCCGAGTCCGAACAGTCCGCCGCGCGAACCGATCAGCACATCGGCAGTCGGCGACGCGCGTGTGCCTGAGCCTTTCCACTTGTTGTTGTCGATGCGCGACAGGCTGACGAACGCCTTGATGCCACTGCTCGTCCCGAGCGTCAGCAGGCCTGTATCGAAGCGCCCAGCGGTGCGACGCGTATTCGCTTCACCCACCATCTGCGACAGCGAGATGGTGCGCTTACCCAGTGCCTCGGCCGACATGTACTGCACTACGCCACCGAGGTTGTTGCTTGACGAGGTCCCCAGTGCACCACTGCCCTGCAGCACGGTGGCAGCGCCAAGGTTGTCGGGATCGATCGCGCGACCGATGCCGAGGCCATTGAAGTTGCCATACGACATGTCGCCGAGCGTGATGCCGTCGAACGTCTGACCGATCTGCTGCGTCTGGAAACCGCGCATCGTGATCCGGTTCGACCACTCGTATGTGCCGAACGGATCGGCACTCTGCATGTTCACGCCGGGCAGTCGCTCGATGACCTTGAGCGCACTGGTGCCGGTTGGTGCCAGCGTGAGATCGGTCGCATCCACCGCACTGCCGGCGCGTGCCTTGCCGCGTCCGACGCGCGAACCCACGACTTCGACGGTGCGCAGTCGCTGCACGGAATCGCGGGTCGCAACGGCGCGACGCGCGCGCGTGGAATCCTGTGCTTGCGCGGCAGCGACCCACGCCAGGCTGAGCGCCGCAGCAGTGAGCAGCGCGCGAGAGATGTCCGATGATGGACGAAGCAACGACATGGAGCACTCCGGGTTTGAAATGGCGCTGGCATGTCATCGCCAGCACCAGACATCATCCCTCGGTCGTGCACTGATCCTGTCGGTGGTACTGCTACGAGCGTGTCACGGTTCGCATGATTGTGATGTCTCGACGGGCAGTCGACAGGACGTGACGGCTACGCCCATTCATCAGGCTCGACGTCGGCGTCGTGCGCGGGCAACACGCTCTGCGACGCGTCGATCGCAACTTTCTGCGGACCCGCGGACACCGTCGCGTTTGATCCATTCGCGACCTCTTCGACCCGTTCGAAAATATCGAACGGATCGCGCTCACTCGGCGCCGCGGCCGCAGCGGTCTGCGCCGCGAGCGCACGCTGGGGTGCGGGAGCCTGCACCGCGCTGATGGCGCCCGCCGATATCGGGAACAACGCCGACAGATCGCCGCTCGTGAGTGCCGCTTTCTGCACGGAGACGCGCTGCTCCGCTTCACCGATCTGCTCTTCGACAGCGTCGAGCGAGTGCGACAGTTTGTCGAGGATCTCGAATGGACGGAAACCCGGCACACGGAGTGTCGGCGTCCAGTCCACCACATCGCGCATGACACCGACCGGCAGCGTGCGCCCTGGCTCCAGAATCAGCAGCAGATCGCGCGAATCGGCAGACCGTGCCGAGAACAGTCGCAATGCACCGTCGCGTCCGAGCAGCAGCGCACGAATCAGCGTGCCGGTCTCGGTGTGCTGCACCGTGCGATGCAGCACGCGATGGCGAATGCGGCGCAGACGGCGCGCTGATTGCGGTAGCAGCGTGGTCGTGAATTCGACGAGCGGTATCGAATCGAAGAACGACGCCGCCGTGCGTGCGAGGACCTGCACTTCACGAATCGTCAGTTCCTGAACTTCGGACTGTGCACGCCGCAACTCGCGCGCCCGGTTGGCGAGCGCGGTCGCGCGTGCATAGGCGTCATTCCGAACTGTGGAGGTGTCTTGTGCCATCTGGGTGGGCTGGGTCAGGCATCCGACTTTGAACTGCCGAGCTCTGCCATTGAGTTTCGGCCGGTGTTCGTCAGACTTGAATTCCGTGCCGCCCCAGAGGCGGCGGTCCGCTCAGCGCTGCCGGACCGGCGCGCGCCTGAGAGTGAGTCCCGCGCGAAGCCCGCCGCCCAGCCCTATCTCGACGCCGGGAACCCATCGCCCGTCACTCGGCCCCTCGACACCGAAGGTCACGATCGCGACTGTCGACGGGGGGCGATGCGCCTCGAGGCGTTGACCAATGCCGGCGCCAGCGGAGATACCCCAGCGTGACTGCCGGAACGGATCGCTGAGCCAGCGCGCGAGGAGATCGAGACGACCGGCAGACACCCATCCGGCCGAACGCGAGACGCCGCCCACGCCGGCATCGACCTCGATCCGGACGTTGTACGCACTTGCGATTGCCAGTCCGAGGGCAAACTGCGCACCCGGATCACGGTCGATCAGGGCATCGACACGCAGCGCGGGCCGGAGGCGCATCGGCTTGGCCGGCGGCAGAGCGCGTTGCGCGAGGCACGGCGTCAGCGGCACGAGGAGGAAGAGCAGCGCGCCGATACGACGTCGGTGTGGCGCAGAGGACGGCCGGGTCACCCGATGGCGTCGTGTGATGGAGACGGCAGCGACGCCTGGCCGGCCAGATCGCGCGGACCGCCGGCCCGGTTGACCCACAGCATCAGCGTGTAGTCGGTGGTGGCGACGAGCGCCAGAATGCCGCACGCCAGCGCCAGGCCGGCCACCAGACGCGGCGCCTGCAGTGCCGCGAGCAATGTCACGAACTGCAGCACGGTGACGCCCTTGCCCGGCCAGCGCGCCTGGAACGTGATCTGTCGCAGCCAACTCACGTTCCGCGCGACGAACCAGCCGATGACCGTCATCACGTCGCGCACCATCAGCAGGCCGAGTTGCCACGGTGAGATAAGGCCATCGACGGTGACCGCGATGAAGGCGACGAGCATGAAGATGCGATCGGCGATCGGATCGATGAGTGCGCCTATTTTCGTCGTGTTGCGTGAGATGCGTGCGATGACGCCGTCGAGTACATCGGACGCCATCGCGGTGAACACCACCGCCAGTCGCCAGTCTGCGTCGCGCACACCAAGGAACACCCCCGCCATCACGAGTCGCGACAGGGAAATCAGGTTCGGTGGATTGAGAACGTCATTGCGGCGCATAGAAAACAAGAAAGCAAGACACGTGCTGGACAGCCAGCAGTTGCCACACCTGCCGCGTCGGCATAGGCTGCCACTCGTGTCGACGCGCCGTGATGCGCCGACCCTCCTTCAAGCACTCGTTGCCGTGTCCGTGTTCCCCTTTGCACATCAGGTGATCGTCTGCTGACTGTCGCGATGCCGTTGCTGGCCCTGACGGCGGCTGTCCTGATGCTGCTGTGGGATGTGGGCCTCGCGGGACGATTGGCTCGCGTGGCGGAAGCGCCACGTGGATGGGCAACGCTGACCGCGATCACCGGCCTGCTGCTGATTCCTGCCGCGCTGATTCGGATCGTCGGCAGTTCGCTGCTGGATGGTCGCACCGTGGCCGCGCTCGGTTGGCTGTGGCCGCTCGTGCTCACGCTGGTGGCGCTGCAGGCCGTCGTCACGCTGGCGCGGCGACTTGGCGCGCGCACGATCGTCGCACCGATCGTGATGTACGACGCGATCATCGCGGCCGGCGCATGGATCGAATACGCGGCGGGCAGCGGTCTCACCCTGCCCGCCTGGCTGCACGCAATCCCGACGGCGCAAGCGGGCGCGATGGGATATCTCGCGGGCACTGCTGCGCTCTGGTCACCATTCGCGATTGCGCCACCGCTGCTTGCGCCGGCGTATCGCGCACGCTGGGCGGTGAACGCGTCGGTGCGCGGCCTGATCGCGTTGTATGCACTCGTCGCGGTCGTTGCCTTCGCGAGCGAACTGCCGCAGGCGATTCGCGGCGTGCAGAGTTTTTCGCGCTGGACGTTGGCGCCGCTGCGTGAAC
The DNA here is from genome assembly GCA_031367535.1 of Gemmatimonadaceae bacterium. GTDB lineage: Bacteria > Gemmatimonadota > Gemmatimonadetes > Gemmatimonadales > Gemmatimonadaceae > JACMLX01. The sequence goes on along the minus strand of JANLPZ010000083.1, from coordinate 19,119 downwards.
GTCCGCCGGATACGCCACTGCTCGTCGGATTGCAGATTCTGCCCGCGTTGCGCGGATCACCGGCGCCGTTGGCGCTTCGCTTCGATACGGATCTGGCCGACAGCGCCAACGTCGATGCGATTGCCGTGACCGTGGCACCGAGTGGCGCCACACCGCGCGCACTCGATTCACTGTCACGCGCCCTCGATTCGTATCGCGCGGACAGCACACTGCTGATCGTGACAGTCGGGTGGGACATTCAGGAAGCGTTGCGTGAACGGTTCGCACCCACGGCGTGGCAACGCGAACGTGTGCAACTCGTCGATCAGGTGGTGCGTCGTCTGCGTCCTGACGTGTTGGTGCCGATCGAGGATCCGAATGGACTCGGTCAGCAGATTGTCGGGCCGCGTTCGGCGAGCGCGTGGCAGGCGTTGCTGCAGGAGTGCGCGAAGACCGCGCATGCATTGCGGCCCCGCACGAAAGTACTGACAGAAATTGCGACGTTCGACGATCGCGACAGTGTACTCGCCAACTGGGCCACGACACCGGCGTCAGGCATGGATGGCATCGGCTACATCCTGCAGCCCGGCTTTCGCGGTGGCGTCAGTCTCGAGGCGCGCCTGCAGGCGGCCGATCGCTGGCGCGCGGTGCGGGCGAGGCGTGGTCCGAACACGAGTGATGAATGGGTGATGCTCGCCGCCGGATACCCGTGGACGCAGGGCGAAGAGGCGCAGGACCGCGGCATCTGGGGTGTGCTTGCATGGGCCAGCGCGCGGCCGACGATTGCCGGTGTGATCGTGGGTGATGCGGGTGACTACGACACGCGCCGCGGGTTGCGCGGACCAGGTGGGCGATTGCGGCTCGCGACGACGTCGCTCAAGCGGGCGATTCGCGGGTTGAGCGAAGCGGCGCGCTGACGCGCGGTCAGCCCTTCGCCACGCCGCGCACGACCGCTTCCACGCGTCGCGCCGGATCGCACCACCGCTGCACCACCGCCTGCACATCGGCGGCCGTCACGGCGCGCAAATGCGGGACTTCATCCTCGAGTTCCTGCAATCCGTCACCGGCGCACCACACATCGACCATGTCACCAAGTTGCGCGCCGGCGCTTTCCTGACGCAGTGCGTGCATGCCGATGGCATATGTGCGCGCGCGTTCCAGCTCTTCACTGGTCACCGGCGTATCGCGCATCAGCGCAAACTCCGCCAGCAGACCGGCGCGCGCTTCCATCTCGCGCTCGGGCGCGCAGGCGATGTAGGTCGTGATCATGCCCGCATCGCTCAGCGTGGAGAGGCTGACGAACACACTGTACGCGAGTGATTGCCGGCTGCGTAGCGACTCGAAGAAGCGGCCACCAAGGCCACTCGCCACGCCGGTCATCAAGGCCGCGGCATGCCGCGCCGGATCGCGACGACCGGGCCCGCGGAACAACATCGCCACCGCACTCTGCTGCTTTGCACGCGGCTCGATGATCTCGATGGGTTGCTGCGTCAGTGCGGGCGCGCGTGCGCGCACATGCACTCCGGGTCTCAGCGTATCGAACGCACCGGCGACCTGCTCCGCCAGCAGCTGCGGTTCGGCCTCACCGATGATGGCGAGCACCGCGTCGCCATTGAGAATTGCACGCGTGTGCCAGTCGCGCACCATCGCCGCATCGAGCGAAGCGACACTCTCCGGCGTGCCAAGTGCGTCGAGGCCGAAGGTGTGTGCGCCGAACAACGCCTGTCGCGCAACAGCGAGTGGATACCGCAGCATGTCATCCCGCCGCGCGCGCAGCTCAGTCAGCATCTGTGCCCGTTCTGCGTCAACTGCGGCATCAGGAAATGACGGGTGCTGTACCACATCTGCCAACAGTGTGGCCGCGGCGCGTGCATCATCCGCCGGCACACTGATCGACCAGCCGACGAGCTCCTTCGACGTTGACGTGGATACGCTGCCACCGAGTACTTCCGCATCTTCCGCGATCTGCGCGGCGGTGCGTGTGCGCGTGCCCTTGAGCGACGAACGGGACATCAGCGATGTCAGACCTGACTGCGCGATCGGTTCATCCACCGCGCCGCCCTGCATCCAGCAGCCCATGTGCACCAGCTGCGCGCCCGGCTTGCGACGCACGAGCACCGGCACACCATGCGCGGTGCGGAACACGTGTACCTGACCAACGCGTGCTTCCGGTGTCACGTGTGGCGACACATCCGCCGTCACGATCGGCGCGCGTGATTCGATGGCGAGTGCGTCACTGCTCGACGCATTCCACGCAGCAATCAGCGCCGCACCATCGGACGCGAGCGGCGCACTGTCGGCAGGTCGGTAACTGACGACGCCGACCGTGTCATCGGCGCACCAGGTTGTCAGCACACGTCGCACATCATCGGCCGTCACCGCATCGACCGCGCTCCACCACGCCTCGCCGACGTCCTGTCCACCGAGTGATTCCCACGCGACCATTTCGCTGGCCTGGCCTTCCATCGACGCTTCGGAGCGCAGGCGTCGAGTGCGCAACACATGCTTGACGCGCGAGAGTTCGTCGTCGGTCGGGCCATTGTGCTGCAGTGTGCGCAGCTGCTGCCACGCCGCCGCGGCCGCCTCGGCAGTCGTCGCGTCCGCGCCGACGAGACCGATGGCGAACACACCGAGCTGCGTCGGCGTGTAGTGATAGGCGCTCGCACTCATCGCCAGTCCACGCTCGCGCACCGCACGATAGAGGCGCGATGCACGGCCGGTGGACAGGACCGCAGCCGCGACTTCGAGCGCTGCGGCGTCGGGATGGAGCGGACCGACCGTACGCCATCCGAATGTGGTGTGCGCCTGCTGCACATCGCCGGTCAGCGCGCGATACCGTGCGCCGTGCCAGCGCGGTTCTTCGGGCCCGTGATCGGGGAGCGGATCGTGCAGCGGCAATGTGCCGTATCGTGCCGCCACCGCTGCTTCCACCGCCGACGCATCCACATCACCGACGATCGCGAGGATGCTGTTGGAGGGTGTGTACCAGTTGCGATAGAAGCCGTGCACCATGTCGCGCGTGAACGTGCGCAGGCCGGCCTCGCGCCCGATGCGCCAGCGTCGCATGCGATGCGCATCGTGCAGCACTTCGTACAACGTCTCCGAGGTGACGGCGCCCGGTGTGTCTTCCTTGCGCGCGGCTTCCTGAATGATGACTTCCAGTTCGCGACGCAGTTCGTCGGCATCGATCAGGGAATGCGCGAACGCATCGAACTGGATGTCCAGACCATGCCGCCAGTTGGCGCTTGGCAACACGGTGATGTAGGTCGTGGCGTCGTAGATCGTGTGCGCATTGAGCCAGCCACCGACTTCCTTGGTGGCCGTCGCGATCTCGCCGGGGCCACGTGTCGGCGTGCCCTTGAAATACATGTGTTCGAGTACGTGCGCGATCCCGGTTTCGGCATCGGGTTCGTCGAAGTAGCCGGCCTTGACGCGTGTCACGATCGCGACCACCGGCGCCGCGCGGTCTTCCCGGACGAGGAGCGTGAAACCGTTCGGGAAGACGGTGCGGTGGGTGTACCGACTCAATTGTGAAAATTCAATGGAGAATCTTCAAGACGCCGGCGTCCGCACTGCCGCGCAGGAACGCTTCGGCCGATTCCGTCGGCACCCGCTGCCCGGTCTGCGCCTGCACCCGTGCGGCTTCCTGCAGCATGAACTCATAGAGCGACTTGCCGCCCGCAGTGGCGTCGCGCATCTCAGTGACGATGTCATCCCACGACCCGACGAAGGTGTCGCCAGTGCGTGTCATGACACTGTGCTCGACGGCCAGATCCTTCTTGTCACGCATTTCGGCGAGCAACGTGCCGAACAACTCGAGCTGACCTTTCGAATCGGAGTCATCGTCGCCTTCACCGAGCACACGCGCTTCGATTTCCGAGAGCATCTCGTCGATGCTGTCGGTTTCGGCATTCAGCTCCTCGAGCTGCGCCTGCCACGATGCGAGATCGGGATCATCGTCGGCCAGGCGATACGCTGCCTTCTTCAATTCGATCAGGCGCCAGATGCCCAGTTCGTCCCAGTGATCTTCCGGTGACGACTTCTCGAACTGGTACAGCGCGGCCTCGTACTCCTGCTTGTCGTAGAGCAGGTTCGCGAGGTAGATGCGTGCTTCCGTGTAATCCGGATCGAGCTTGAGCGCGCGGCGAAGCGTGGAGATTGCGGCATCGTCTTCACCCGAACGATGCTGCGCGTAACCCATGCAGCTCACCGCTTCCGCCGACTCCGGCTCCTGCTGCACGGCAATGTCGAAAAACTGCGCCGCATCTTCCACGAGGTTGTCGCGGAACAACGCGCGGCCGACCTGAAGCATGAGCTCCACGTCATCGTGATAGCCGAGTTCGAGGATGCGGCGGAAGTTCTTCTTCGCATGTTCGACCTGACCGAACCGGAGCAGCGTCTCGCCCATGCCGGCGAGTCCGTCCTCATGCTCCGAATCGAGGGTCAGTGCTTCCTCGAAACTGCGACGCGCCCACGCGTATTCCTCGCGGGCCAGACGCGCGTAGCCCTCGCCGACATGCAGTTCGACCGACGTCGGATACAGGACGAGCCCTTCGCGCAGCACAGACAGTGCATCGTCGAAGCGCCCCTCGTTGTAGAGCTGGTGCGCGCGTTCGTCGTACTCTTCGGACGACAGGAATTGCGAGGCCATCGCGACAGTCCTCCGGGCAAAGCGTCAGCAGGGAAGATAGACCCCGGTACGCACCGTGAGCCACCCCGCCAATCGGGTGATACACCGAACCACCGCGATCGGCTGCAGTGATACCCCTTCTCGTCTCGTTTCCCGTCACTACACGTCGTACTTACTCAACGTAGCGAACGTGCAAAGTGTCTGCGATGTGCCATTGACAGGTACTCACGTGTCAGCGGGCCAGCGCGACGCACGCGACGGCAATCTGCGCCGCCAGTTTGGCATTCGCTTCAAGCAATGCAAGGTTGGCTGGCAGCGAGCGTCCACCAGTTGCCGCGAGGACCGCGCCAAGCAGGAAGGGCGTCAGTGCGGCGCCGCGGATCCCCGCCGCATCGGCATCGCGCACAGCTCCGCTCACCGCTGCGTCGACCGTCTGCTGATCGAGCGCTGCATCTGCTGGCGGCGGTTGTACGACCAGCACCGCGCTGCGTTCACCCATCGCCCAGTGTGCGCGAGCGATCTGCGCGATTTCCTCGGCGGATTCGGCGCGCTGCGGCACGCGCAAGCTGGTACCGACGGTGAAGAACCCTGGCAGTTCATCCGTCCGGTAGCCGACCACCGGCACACCAAGTGTTTCCAGACGTTCGAGGGTGGCCGGCAGATCGAGAATCGACTTGGCGCCAGCACAGACAGTGATCACCGGTGTCCGTGCGAGCGCATGCAGATCCGCCGACTCGTCGAAAGGTGCGCCGCGATGCACGCCGCCGATGCCACCGGTGGCAAACACTTCGACGCCCGCCGCATGTGCGAGCGTGAGCGATGCGGCCACCGTCGTTGCGCCATCGGCGCCCTGGACCACGCACGCGGCGAGGTCGCGCGCACTGACCTTGCGCACGCCGTCACGGGCCAGGAAGCGCGCGAGTTCCTCGTCTCTGAGGCCAAGTGTAGGCTGGCCCGCGGCGACCGCGGTGAGTGCCGCCACGGCGCCCACGCGCTGCACAGCATCCATCATGCGTCGCGCCGCGTCCGCATTGTGCGGTATCGGCAGCCCCTGCGACAACACCGACGTTTCGAGCGCAACCACCGGCACACCGCGGCGCAGTGCATCGGCGATATGCGGCAGCACGCGGAGTACCGTCATGCGATGGGGTGTGTCGTGAGTGATTCGTGCTGCCGTTCAACACCGCAGATCAGTGCGACACCGCGTCAGGATCGGTGGCCGCCGGTGCCCTTCCACGCGCTCGCACCGACACCGGTTCCGCAGTCAGCACGAGACGATCCGGCGCCGAGCCAACGTAGCGCGTCGGCCAGCAGGTCGTGAGTGTGAGTGTCGGTGTGTTCGAATCGAAGATCGCGCGTTCATCCTTGCCGACAACGCGTCGCAGCGTGACACGCCACCGCACACTCATGGTCGGCGTTTGTGTCTCGAGCACATCACCGACACGCACTTCATCGAGGCGGTGGAAATGCCGATCACGGTGCGCTGAGATGATCGAGTTTCCGCGCTCACCAGGGAACACCGTGCCCGGCATGTGGCCCGGTCCGGCCCACAAGTCCTTGTCGCTCAAACCTTCCACCACCACTTCGTCGAGACGGATGGTCGGGATGATCACACGCACGACCGGCGCACCAGAGGCAACGCGGGTCAGTCCCAATCCGGCAATCGTGCTGATGCTGGAGGACTTCATGACCTTTGACCATTCCGCCCGCGCGCGCTCACGCGCCACCGCGCCGCGGAGCAGCTTGACGCCGACGATCGCAACGATGATCAGACCAAGCGCGAGGATCGCAAAGCCGAACACACGCGGGGCACGGCGGCGGCGGCGACCGTGCCGTCGCGACTCGCGAATACCGACCGGGCTAGCTCCGAGTGCGGAGTATTGTGACACAGCCGACGGCGATGAGGCCACTGCCAAGCAGGAAGACGGACGGCAGCGGTGTGCCCGTGTTCGGGGCACGCAATCCGGCGCGGAGCGAATCCGGCGACACCGCGTCAGGAACGAGTCCTGTGCGGTTCATCGACGGCGCGATCCCTGAGGCGGGCGTGTCACCGGATGGGTTGCGGGCCCCGTCGGTGCGCGCGCTGACGCCATCACCAGGCAAAGCCCCGGCGCCCGGCGTGCTGGTGGACGGCGGCGTGTTGGACGCCACGGTCACCGACGGATTCGCCGCCTCCTTTCCGCCAGCGGCAGCGAACAGGCCCGGCGTACCACCCGCTGCGGCCAAGGCACCGAGCAGACCGAGCGGCGCGAACGCGCCAAGGTTGCGCAGATCACCCTTCCCTTCACCCTGCGGACAGTCGCACGTGGGAAGCGTGACCGTCGGCGGCGGTGTCGTCGTCTGAGCGGCGACGATCGCAGGCGCCACGGACATTGCTGCCCAGGCCGCCATCGTCATCGTTTTCGTGAGCATTTCCAGAACTCCGCGACAGAAAGACACGTGCCGACACGCACGAGAGCGCGCGCATCTCACATGCCACCGAATTACACCGTCAGGCGTGCTGCTGCACAAGGTCAGCACACACTCCAACCGCCGGTGGCGCCGTCAGTTAGCGCGTCCGATATGAGGACACACTAATTGACGCTGAGGTAACAAGCGAGCTGACGTCCCGTCGCATCGCATCAACCTGTTGCACGTGCGCAACAGTTCGGCTCGACACAGCGTACGTCACGGCTGGGGAGCCGACGACTTCGGCCAGGCGGCCATGACGGCGCGCCCCATCTCGGCCATCGTACGCTGCGGTTCCGAGTCCAGCACCCAGCGCTGGTCCTGATTCTCGCGCGTGAACACGCAGGTCACCACGCGAGACTGGAGGTAGAACACCGTGCATTCCGTGCGGACGGCATCGGTGGCACCGGTTTTGTGAGGCGCACGAATCCCGTCGTTGAAGCGCTGCAGGAGCTGACCATCCTCGTTGTGGTCGAGCATCTCCAACAGGACCGAGTCGGCGGCCGGGGTGACCGCTTTTCCGTCGGCGATCAACGTGAACAGCCGCGCCATCTCGTTCGGTGTGCTGACACCAAGTCCGTATTTCATCGAGCTGTCCATCGCCACGCTGGCGAGTCGAAGGAACACCTTCGAATGCACTTTCGTGCGAGGCAAGCCGCGCTTCTCCATCGCATCCCACACGCGTCGCATCTCGATGCGTGAGAGGAGCAGGTTGGTCGCGGTGTTGTCACTCAGTGTGAGCATCAGCCACGCGGCATCACGAATCGTGATCTCTGCGCCATCGTGCAAAAACTGCAGGATACCGGCGCCCGGAACCTTCTCGATCCGCAACACGGTGACACGATCGTCGAGCGACAGTTGGCCGGTGGCCACCTGCTCCATCATCGCCACGGCGATCGGCACCTTGATCAGGCTCGCGGTCGGAAACGGCTCATCACCATTGCGCGACAATCGTTCACCCGTCTCGAGATTCGCGACCGTGTAGCCGACCACGCCGTGATGCGCCGTGCTCAGGGAATCGAGCGTGCGATGCAGGGCGGCGGTGTCAGCGCGCCCGAGTGGCGCGGGTCGCGCAGCAACGGTGACCGCGCGTGTGCCCTGCGCCGAAAGCGGTGAGGCGCACAAAACAAACAGGGCGATGCTGGCCACTAGCCACCACCGCCCTGCTCCACATGCACCGCCAGCACTCACTCGGCGGCGTCCGCGAAATCGTCCGACTTCTTCGTGGCGACCAGCTCGCGTTCCGTGCTCGTTGGATCGTACATCGCGAGAATCTTGATCGACTCGCCGGGATAACAATCGAACTCCTTGCCGGTGCCTTTGTAGACCTTGATCTCGTGGCCGTCCTCGAAGCGAAGGAGCGCGAGAGGATACGACTCGTTGGTGTACTGCTTGCGAACGCGCTTCGGGGCTGTTGACATCGCTGGACGATCCTCGGAGAACTGGGCTGGCGGCGACGCGAAGTGCGTCAGGTGACCACGGGTCGGCTGGCGGCGAACGCTTCCCACGCACCGGTGGCGAGGATGTCATCGAGCGCCGCCACGGCAGCCTCGAGCTCCTCGTCGGTCGTGTAGAAGTGCGGCGCCACCCGGATTCCTGCCCCGGGACGGTAATCGATCACAATGTCACGTGAGAGGAGGGCCTGCGCCACAGCCGGACCGTGCGGGACGTCGAAGGCGACCGTCCCGCCGCGGCGATCGGCGTCTCGCGGTGCATGAACGGCGAAGCCCCGCTCGTCGGCCAGCGCGATGAGGCGGGCGGTCTGGCGCTGGCTCTTGGCGCGGATGGCCGGGAGGCCAGCCTCGCCAACGATGCGTGGACCGTCGAGCGCCGCGTAGAGCGCGGGCACGGTTGGTGTGCCGCCGAGCCAGCGCCAGGCGCCGTTCGCCGGTTCCAGCTCATCCTCAAAGGCAAACGGCCGCTGGTGCGCCTGCCAGCCGGTGAGCACCGGTCGCAATGCGCCCGACTGCTCCGGCGACACCCAGAGAAAGCAGCCACCGGGTCCGCCGCACAACCACTTGAGCACGCCGCCCATGTAGAAGTCCGCGCCGAGCGCCCGCACGTGCACCGGAATCACGCCGACTGCGTGATACGCATCGAGCAGCACCAGCGCACCGACGGCGTGTGCCTTTGCGATGATCGGCGCGACATCCATGATGTAGGCGGACTTGAAGAGCACGTGGCTGATCGCGACGAGCTTCGTGTGCGTTGTGATCGCATCGACCACACGCTGCGCGTCGATGCTCAGGTGGTCGTCCGTGGGTACGACGGTGACACGTGCGCCAAGCTTCGGCGCGAGTGCGTCGGTCACGTATCGCACACTCGGAAAATCGAGCGCGGTCATGACGATCTCGTTCCGCTCCGCCGTGTAGGTGAGCGCCGAGAGAATCATCGCCTGTGCCTGGCTCACCGTGGGCACCATCGACACGGTGCCAGCCGGCGCGCCAATCAGCGGCGCGACGACATCACCGACTTCGATCGGCAGCTGCCACCACCGATCGGCCCACGCTTTCACGCCGAGGGAATTCCACGATTCGGCATACTCTGCCAGGCGATCGGCGGTGCTGGCGGGCATCGGGCCGAGTGAATTGCTGACGAGATACGTGCACTTCGACAGGATCGGAAAGCGATCCCGGAATTCCAGCAGGGGGTCGTGCGTGTGGTCACTCATGCGCGGGCGCTCATGTGGCAGGGGCGGTCATGGGAGTGAGCGTGCGTCGCGCGATGACGAAGAACAGCGACGCCAAACCGAGCGTCGCAGCGAGCACGGTCCACTCCTCGAGCGTGATGGATGTGAGCAGCCAGCCAATCAGCAGCACGGTGACGATCGGGATCACCGGACCGCCAGGCACCGCGAATGGGATCGTGCCTTCTTCGCGAACGCCGCGCTTACGCAGGATCATCGTCGCCACTGCGCAGCCGGCATAGAGCAGCAGCGCGGCGAGATTCGAGATCACGGCCAGTTGCTCGAACGAATTGAAGATCGCGAGAAACGCGACCAAGGTGGTTTGCACCTCGATCGCGACGTGCGGCGTGCGATAGGCGGGATGAATGGCGCCGATCGCGCGTGGCAGCAGGCCATCCTGCGCGAACTTCCAGAGTGCGCGCGGCGCGGCGAGTGTCATGCCACTGACGTAGCCGAACATCGAAATGGTCGCACCGATCAGGAGCAGCAGACGACCCGGCGTGCCGAGAAACTGTTCGGCAGCGAACGCCAGCGGCGCAGTCTTGACGGTCGCGAGGCGATCACCGAGCAGTCCGGCGGCCACCAGATGCACGGCGAGGTACAGCAGCGTGACACCGATCATCGCGATGGCCAGCGCACGCGGCACCGTGCGCGCTGGATCCTTCACTTCACCGCTCGGCACGAGCGCACTTTCGCAACCACTGAATGCGAAGATGAGGATGATCGCCGCGCGCGCGAGGCTGGACGGCGCCGGCATGTGTTCGACGACGAGGTTGGCGGGCTGAATGAAGAACGCGCCGACGCCCACGAACACCAGCAGCGGCAGCAGTTTGGCCACGCTCAGCACGACGATCAGTCGTGTGCCCTGTCGCACGCCGCGAATGTTCACCAGCGCGAGGCCGACGAATGCCACGACGATGATCGGGTTGCGCAGCGACGGCATTCCGAGCAGCGCGCCAAGTCCTTCCGCGAACGCCGACGCGACTCCGGCCACCGCAGTGGTGCCGATCATCCAGAGCAGCACGCCGGCCATGAAACCGATGTAGCGGCCGAATACCGCTTCCACGTATGCGTATGGGCCGCCCGTGAGCGGGACGCGACTACCCGCCTCGGCAAAACAGAGCACGACACATCCGATCACCGCCGCGCAGATCAGATAGACGAATGGCGCAGCGGTTCCCGCGGCAGCGGCGGCGCCGGATGGGAGGCGGAATATTCCACCACCCACCGTGACGTTGAAAATGCTGGCGGCCAAGCCGAAGACGCCGACAGCGCGCACGAGGCCGGGCGCAGCGGAGACAGAGGGAGGTGTGGGCACAGGCGCAAGATCGTCGCTCACCCGACGAACCAGTAGGGGCGTGACCGTCATTGCGCGGCGTGCGTCGTGTCCATGGGGGCAGCTCAGCGCGCGCTGCCAGCCGTCGACATACTTCTGTCAGACGACCGACGGATCAACTCAGGCTTTTGGGATGGCATGACGGCAGAGCGACCACGAATCGGACTCGTATTGGGCGGCGGTGGTCTGAAAGGTTTTGCGCATATCGGCGTGCTCGAAGTGCTGCACAACGCCGGCATTTCGCCCGTGCTGCTGGCCGGATCGAGCATCGGATCGCTGATCGCGAGCTCGTACGCACTCGGCACTCCGGTCGCGAAGATGCGCGAGCGCGCGATGACGTTGAAGCGGAAGGACCTGTTTCGCGTCAACACCGGCGGCTTCGCGCGGGGCCTGCTCAAGAGCCCGAGTTTCTATACCGCCGAGCCACTGCGCGCGCTGATCGCCGGCGTGATTCCCGATCGTCGCTTCGATCAGCTGTCGACACCGTTGCTGGTCAACACGGTCGATCTCGAACGTGGCATGCAGATCGTGTGGGGCGCACCGGGCTTTCGAAACGCGTCGATTCGCGATGCGGTGTACGCATCCTGCGCGCTGCCAGGGTTCTTTCCTCCGGGAACCGTCACCGGCCGCGTCTGCGTTGACGGAGGCACGGTGGATAACATGCCGGTGTCGGCGTGCGGCGACGGGCTCGACCTGCTGATTGCCGTGGATGTCGGCAACAGCGAAGTCGAGCCGGCGGCCGACGTCACGAGTGAAGGCATCGCGTCGATTTTCATGCGCTCGGCGACGCTGATGATGCGTACGCTGCAGCATGCACCGCTGTCGACGTGGAACGGTCACACGCCGCTGGTACTGATCCGACCGCATGTGAGCCGCTACGGCTGGTTCAACTTCGACAAGATTCCGACGCTGATCAGTGCCGGTGCGCAGGCAACGGAAGAAGTGTTGTCCTCGATTCCGCTGGCGCTGAAAGCCGGTCACGGTATTTTTCCGCGACAGCGCGTCCGTGTGAGTGTGGTGCGCGACAAATGCACGGGCTGCGGACAGTGCATCGCGATGGCGCCGTACGCCATGACACGCGGCGCCGACGGCAAGGCGACACCGCGACAGTCGGCCTTCGACTGGTCGCCGGTAGACAGCGATTTCACCGTGCATTGTCCGACCGATGCTATCCGGCTGGAGCGTACGACGCTGGAATAAGAGTGCCGCGACGCTCAGCGACTTGACACCGCAGCCCGTATAGAGGAACATGCACGACGCAGCGCCCCAGTCATCACTGACCGCGGGCGCTTTTCCATGTATTCCCAGACGGCGGATGACGACCGATGACCGAGGGCAACGAAGCGACCCCGAGTACCGAGACGGCAGTCGAGCGTGCCAAGCGCGAGAGCAATCAGCTGCGCGGCACACTCGCCGACACGCTCTCGGATCCGGCGCAGACTCACTTCGGCCACGATGATGCGGTGCTGCTCAAGTTTCACGGCTCGTATCAGCAGGATGACCGTGACACGCGGCAGCATCGCGGCGAGCCGACCGAAAAACAGTACAGCTTCATGATTCGTGTCGCGCTGCCAGGCGGCATCATCTCGGCGGAGCAGTATCTGGCGTTCGACAAGATCGCCGAGGAGTATGCAAATGGCACGCTGCGGCTGACGACGCGTCAGGGCATTCAGTACCACGGCGTGATCAAGGGTGAGCTGAAAGAAACGATCGCGAGCATCAACACCGCGCTCGCGACGACGATTTCGGCGTGCGGCGACGTCCAGCGCAATGTGATGGCCTGCCCCGCGCCACTGAATGATCCGGCGCACAAGGCGGTGCGTGCGGCAGCGATGGCGATGTCCGCAGCGCTGCGTCCGCAGAGCCGGGCGTATCACGAGATCTGGCTCGATGGTGAACGCGTGCAGCTGGACGAGGGAGCCGTCGAGGAACCGTTCTACGGGGTCCAGTATCTGCCGCGCAAGTTCAAGTCGGTGGTGGCGCTCGATACCGACAACTGTGTCGATGCGTACTCGCACGATGTCGCACTGATCGCGGTGACCGATGGTCCCGAGATCCGCGGGTTCAATGTTGTCGTCGGTGGTGGACTCGGCATGACGCACAACAAGGCTGACACGATGGCGGCGATGGGCGAGATTCTCGGGTTCGTCGCGGAAGTCGATGCGATCGAGGCGGTGAAGACCGTCGCAGCGATCTATCGCGATCATGGCAATCGCGCCGATCGACGTCACGCGCGTGTGAAGTACCTGCTGGCCGAACATGGCCTTGGCTGGTTCCGCGAGCAGTTCCGTACGCGCGTCGTGTTTCCGCTGCACGCGCCGGAAGTGATGCCGGCGCCGAGCGGGCATGATCACCTCGGCGTGAACGACGCGGACGATGGCACGCAGTTCTATGGGTTGTTCATCCAGAGTGGGCGTATTGCAGATCTGGAGCAGGTGAAACTTCGGACTGCAGTGCGCGCGATCGTGGAAGCGGTGAAGCCTGGCGTCGTGATCACGGCGCAGCAGAATCTGCTGTTCACCGGATTGTCGCCGGCTGATGTCGCGACGATCGAAGCGATACTGCGTGCGCACGGTGCGAACGCCGCAGAGGAACTGATTCCGCTGCGACGATTCTCGATGGCCTGCCCGGCACTGCCGACGTGCGGTCTGGCGGTCGCGGAATCCGAGCGCGCGATACCCGGCGTGCTCGACGAACTGGAAGCAGAGTTCCGCCGGCTCGGCATCGAGGATGCGCCACTCACGGTGCGCATGACCGGCTGTCCGAACGGCTGCGCGCGCCCCTACACCGCCGATGTGGCGTTCGTCGGCCGCTCGGCGAACCTGTATCAGATCTATGTCGGTGGCGCGATTGCGGGCGATCGCGTGGCGGATCTGTATCTGGACAAGGTGCCGCGCGCCTCGCTGATGGGCGCGCTGCAACCGTTGCTGACGCGCTTTGCGGCGGAGCGATCGAGCGGAGAAAGTCTCGGTGACTTCTATCAGCGCATCTCGGGGCCACGGGAGCCGCGTCGGAAGGTCACCGGGCGTGAGATCGCGACGGCGGTCGGACTCGGACTGTCGGCGTCATGAAAGCGCCGGTGGCGCCGCTGCGTCAGATATTGCTGATCGCGGCACACGGCTCGAGCACCGATGAGCGTGCGCGGTCGCAGGTGCTTCGTCAAGCAGTGCACATCGCGTCGATCGTGCCACACGATGTCACGATCACGGGATTCGCGCGCGGCGCGCCGTCGATTGCCGACGCGATCTCGCAGTGTGTGGCGGCAGCTGGCGGCGAGCGCAGCGTGGTGACGGTGCTTCCGTTCATGACCAGCGCCGGGCACTACGCGACACAGGTGTTGCCACAGCGGCTGCGCGAAGCGCTCGACGCGCAGGCGGCGTCACATGTGTCGATCGGGACGACATCGCCGGTTGGTGCGAGCCGTCGTATTGCGACGTTGCTGCACCGTCGGGCACTGCGCATCGCGGCGCGACAGCGTTGGTCACCGAATGAGGTGGCGGTCGTAGTGGTGGGTCACGGGACGCGCCGCCAGTCTACCAGTCGCGACACGGCGCTGGCGCATGTCCGGGCCCTCGCACGATGCGGCTGGAACGAGGTGCAGGCCGCGTTTATCGACGATGATCCCACGATTGCGGATGTCGTGCACACGCTGCGAGCGCGCCACGTGATCGTGCTGCCGTTCCTGATCGGGGGCGGTGCGCATCATCTGATCGACATTCCCGAGGCACTCGGTTTTCCGGGGATCGATGAATCCTCCGACGCGCCGGATGCGCCGAGGCGCGACGCAACGGGCCGTACCTTCGTGCTGGACGCGCCGCTCGGGAGCGACGATGCGCTCGCGGATATCGCGGCCGGCATCGCGGCACGCGCGTGGCAACGCAACGCGCGCAGGGGCGCGGCGACGTGTGGTGCACGGCGCGGCTCAGTTCATCTGGTCGGCGCGGGGCCCGGGGCGCCGGACCTCATCTCGCTGCGCGGACGGCGCGCACTCGCGCGCGCGGATGTTGTGCTGTACGACCGGCTGGTGTCGGATGAGATACTTGCGATGGCCCGACCGGATGCACGACTGATCGATGTCGGTAAAGAGGCGCAGACGCCGCAGAATTCGCAGACCGCGATCAACGATGCACTGATCGCGGAAGCGCAGCATGGGCATCGTGTCGTGCGACTGAAAGGCGGCGATCCATTCGTGTTCGGGCGCGGCAGCGAGGAGGTAGAGGCGTGCAGGATGGCAGGAATTCGCGTCCGCGTCACACCCGGCATCTCGAGTGCACTGGCCGGGCCGGCGGCGGCGGGTATTCCGGTCACGGCGCGGCACATCAGTCGCGGCTTTGCGGTCGTGACGGCATCGACGGATAGCGGTGAGGTACACTCGGTAGAGCATCTCGCGGCGTTTGCGCGGGTCGACACACTCGTCGTGCTGATGGGCCGAGCACGGCTGCACGCCATCTGCGAGATGCTGATCGACGCGGGCCGCGATGCGGACACACCGGTCGCGTGCATCGAGCGAGCGACGCTGCCGGATCAGCGCGTGGTGCGTGGCACGTTGCGGACGATCAGCGCAATCGCGGATGCCGCCGGCATTGGCGCGCCGGTGGTCATCGTGATCGGTGCGACCGCGGGCGCATTGAGCCGGTCCGGTACGCATATTCTGCGCGCCGTCCCATCACTCCAAACTGCCCTTACCGTGAGCCTGCCATGTTGAAATCCGCCCGACTCCTCCTCATGCCGCTGGTCCTCGTGGGCGCGGCGGCAGTTTCTCCGGTCACTGCCCACGCGCAGGGCATGATGGCCGACCTGCACGCCGATGTGAACGACGTACAGAAGAAACTGGTCGACCTCGCCAAAGCGATTCCCGAGTCCGCGTACCTCTGGCGTCCAATGACTGGTACGCGCAGCGTGGGCGAGCTGTTCAAGCACGTCATCAGCGACAACTACCTGATCCCGATCTCCATGGGCCTTCCCGCACCGGTCGCGACCGGCATCTCGGCCACGGACATGAAGAGCGCGGAAGCCTACGAAGCGCGGAAGCTGACGAAAGCCGAGATCGTGGCGGCACTGGAAGCGAGCTTCACGCATCTGCACACCGCGATGGGTCTCACCACCGATGCGAACGCATCGCAGCCGATGAAGTTCTTCGGCATGGACTTCACGCGGCGCAAGGCGATGATCGGCACCGTGACGCATCTGCACGAACATCTGGGTCAGGGCATTGCGTATGCACGCAGCAACAGCGTGGTGCCGCCATGGAGCAAGTGACGCAGGCTGCGTGAGTTCGCACGGAGTGCTTCGCGCGTCGATGTCCGGCGCACTCCGCAGCGCGGCGCTGGCGGTCGCACTCGCGGCGCAAGCGGGCGCTCAAAACGCCGCGCCGGTGCGCTATTCGCTTCGGCTCGCGGATGGTGACACCACCGGGGTGGCGGTGTCCGTCACATGGCCGTCGCCGGTTGGCCATGCGGTGGATTTCGCGATGCCGCGCTCGATTCCGATGGGCTACGGCACGCAGCCGTATGATCGTTTTGTTTCGGACCTGATCGCCCGTGACGTGAATGGCGAGGCAATTGCCGTCACTGACATCGACGGGCCCACATGGCGGATTGCTTCCTCCGCCGAGCACGCGCTGTCGTCAGTCAGCTATCGCGTCGACGTGCGGAGGATGGAACTGGCGATCCTGAATGCCGGCGATGCGAGCCGGATGCGCCGCGGTTACGTCGGCCTGCTCGGCTATTCACTGTTCGGGTTTCTCGACGGGTTCATCGAGGCGCCGATAACACTCGACGTGTCGGTGCCGCGCGAGTGGCCGGTCTACAGCACACTCGCGGCATCGCCCGCACGGGGTGCGATGAGTGTTGCTGCGCGCAACTACTACGCACTTGCGGATGCGCAGCTTTTTGCGGGTCCGGACCTGGTCATCAGGCAAGTGACCGGCCGTGTGCCATTCGCGCTCGCGCTGTATTCGGAGCAGCCTGATCTCGACGTCACCGCGTTGAGCGCGCTGGCGGATACAGCGCTGCAGCAGACGCTCGCCTATTTCGGCACGACGACGCTCGGCCGCTACACCGCATCGTTCGAGATCATGAAACCGATCAGCACGCAGCACGAGTACCGATTCTCGATGGAGCATCTCGAGAGTGCGACGTATCGGTTTGCGGTCGGGCAGCTCGACGTCGGGCCAGCGGGTCGTGATCGCACGTACTACAACCTGCTGCATCACACCGTGCACAGCTGGCTGCCGAAGCAGTGCGCGCCTGCGGGCTACTATCCGTTCGTGTGGGACTACGCGGCGCCGATTGATGGCATCTGGTTTTCGGAAGGCTGGGCGCAGTACATCGCGGCCGACATCTTTGGCGGACCGGGACCAGGTAATGCCGAGCGACGACGTGCGCGCGTCGCATTGCGCTTCGATGCGGCGGCGGCCGACACACTCCCGCCAATCCGTGGACGCAGCACGGCGGAGCTGTCACGCGTCGCGGCGCACCAGTATTCTGATGACTTCCGTATCAGTGCGACGGTGTTCAGCCGCGGCGCACTGATGGCGCGCGATATCGACGATCGGATTCGGACTGCGACGCACGATCAGAAGAGCGTGCGCGATGTCGCGCGCGGGTTGATGTCGTGGTGTGCTTCGTCAGGCACGCCGGTGACGGCGGATCTGATTGCGCGCGTGATCGTGGAACGGACCGGCGTGGATGCGCGAGACATCATTGACCGCTGGCTCGCATCGCGCGGATCACGCGCGCCGGATCGCGCTCGACCGTAGGCATCGTCGCCAGCCGATATCGCGGGGTTCAGTACCCGTGAACGCAATCGGACAGTAGTGTCTCGCTCGGTACAATAGTTCTCCCGATTCGCTCGCCGTCATTGGAGAGCTCAATGTTCACGAATAGCCGCTTTCGCCAGTCGCTGATACGCATCGACCGCCGCACACATCTCCGCAATCTCGATGTATTCGTGATCGGTGTGCGCGACATGGATGCTCCCCGGTCCGAACAGAAACGGCGTGCCCCAGTTGCTCAACTCCGGCACGTCGGTCGCATACGCGACGACATCGGTGTCGAAGCCGGGCACTGAGCCGAGCAGCACCGGCTGCACGACGGTTTCGACGCGCAACTCGCCGCGATCACCGAGCCACTGCTCCAGCAGCGCGATGGTGTCGACGCCCGGTGTCACGATGCGAATCATCAGGCGCGCGGTGGCCTCCGGTGCGACCACGTTGTCAGCCACGCCGCCGGCGAGTCCGCCGATGTTGACCGTGGTTGCGCCGAGGATCGGATGGGTCGGGAGTGACAGCGCTTCGAGTTCGGTGAGCAGCTTGACGAGATTCGACGTCGCGCTGACACCGAGATGTGGGTACGCGGAATGGGCCGCCTTGCCTCGCGTCGTGATCGTGCAGCGGAGCGCGCCCTTTGTGCCGATGGCGAGTTTCGATTCGGTCGGCTCGCCGTTGATGAGCACCTTGCAGGCATTCGGCACGGCATTGGCGGCGATGGCGCCGTCGTGGGGTGCTTCTTCGCCGACGACCAGCAGCACACCGACCGGCAAACCTTCGTCGCGCAGCGCGGTGGCGGCGCAGATCATGGCAGCCGCGATGCCTTTCGCATCGCACGACCCGCGACCCAGCAGCCGATCGCCCTCGATGTGCGGCGGGTGGTACGGCGGTACGGTGTCGAGGTGCGTCGAGAACACCAGCTCGGCGGGCTGACTGCCGTAGGCCAGCAGGTTGTCGCGACCCGGTGTTACTGGAATGCGCCGAGTGTTCCAGCCGAGTTCGGTGAGGATACCGTCGGCCACCGTGATGACGCGGCCTTCGTTGCCGGTGGTGGATTCGGTGGCCATCAGCTGCATGGCGATCGAGACGACGTCGGGGGTGGAGGAGGAGGTCATGCGGGGAAACGTAAGGCTGACCGATCAAGGGGTGATCAAGGGGTCAGAGCACTTGAAACCTTTCAAGGGGTCAGAGCACTTGAATTGCGATTCGAAAGCTTGCGTTCACGGGGTCTTGACCGGTACGGAGTCCTCGAACTTTCAAGGGGTCAGAGC
>JANLPZ010000072.1:0-4708 GCA_031367535.1 Gemmatimonadaceae bacterium | reverse complement strand
CGCGGTCGCCGCACCTGCTGACGAGTGTGTCGGTCGAGCGGTTTCCGCTGGTACGAATTCGGAATACGGCGATCGATCTGGCAGACGATGGTCGCCTGACGGGGATGGTGATGACGGTGCAGACGCCGAGTGGTAAGACGCGGGCGGAACGCGAACGCACAGTGGTGGCGGAATTCAGGCCGGATTCAGTGTTCATCACAATCACCGACAGCGCCGGCGTCACGCGACGGAATATCCGCACCGGTGGCGCGCTGACGGTGCCACACATCGAGATGTTGTACAGCGTGATCGAACTGGAGATCGCGTCGGCGATGCGCTTGTCGGCGGCAGCGGGCAAGCCGCGCACCGACAGCATTCCGTTCCGACAGTTCTATCCCGATCGCGATATCGGGCCACGGTTCGTGTTGCACGGCGGCTGGGTGCATCCGACGGCCGGCGATTCGGTGGTGCTGCGGCACGACTGGTTGTCGGGCAGCGGTGATGTCCTCGTTGATAGTGCTGGTCGGATGCTGACTTATTCAGGGATGCGGAGTACCTACAAGGTCGCGGTCCGTCGCATCGGCGAGGTGCCTGACATCAATTCGATCGGTGCACGATTCGCGGCGGCAGAAAAGAAAGCGGGCGCGGCGCAACTGAGTGTGCGCGACACCGTGCGTGGTGCGATCGGCAGCGCGAACATCACCATCGACTACGGTCGGCCGCTGGCGCGCGGGCGCACACTGCTCGGCGACGTGATCAGTTTCGATCGGGTGTGGCGGACGGGTGCGAATACGGCGACGCAGTTCACGACGTCGGCGCCGATCACGATCGCCGGACTCGGGGTGCCGGCGGGGACGTACACGTTGTGGACGGTGCCGCACAGCGCGACCAATGTGGAGCTGATCGTGAACAGTCAGTCGGGGCAGTGGGGCACCGAGTATTCGAGCGCGCGTGACCTTGGGACGGTGAAGCTGCAAACGGACAGCTCAACGACGCCGGTCGAGAAGTTCACGATTTCGGTGGTGCCTGAGGGGCAGGGTCGTGGTGCGCTGGTGCTGGAGTGGGGGACGTTCCGGTGGTCGGCGGCGGTGGTGGTGCGGTAGGGGCTGACGCGTTCGTCAGCCATTTGCACGGCTCAGGCGTACTATTGGCACATGGCCCCCCGCCGACTCCTCCCCCGCCTCCATCGCTGGTCGTTCCGCTTCGCGGCGCTGCTGACGCTGGTGCTGCAGGTCGGAGTCGGGGTGTCGCCGCTGCTCGATCACGATGGACGCATTCCACGCTCACATGTCGAGCGGCACGGCAATCGACATCCACGCGCGCACAATGAGCGTACCTGTGTCGTGTGCGCCGTGCGTGTGCTGCAGACGCCGACCGAACGAACACATCCGGCGGCGATCGCACGTCAGGCGCACCAGCGCATCGAGACGGTGTTCGCCGACGCCCCCGCGTCGCGCGATCCGCCCGCATCGAACACCAGTCGAGCGCCTCCGACCCTGAGCTGATCCCGCACACGCCCTCACCGTGAGGTCGTGGCACATGCGCGCGCTCAATCGCCGCGCCGGTCGGACATCGGTTCAGACATCTCTGAGGCAGGACATGCGCACATCGGTCACGATGCTGGCGCTGACGCTGGGGCTATTGCTCCTGCGCAGCGCGTCATCGGCACAACAACGTCCGGGCAGTCCAGCGGGCAGCACGCCAGCGAGCGACACACTATTCCTCACGCGACGTCAGGCGATTCTGCTTGCGCTGCGTGCGAATCCGCAGATCGACATTGCGCGCGAGATCGCGCAACAGGCGCGTGCGCAACGCGTGCAGGCGGTGGCAATCAACGATCCGGTGTTCAGCGCCAGCGCCGACTCGATCAACAGCATTCGCCGCATCGGCAGTGCGCCGGCGCGACCGATCGCACTGAGCGGCGGGATTCCGTTTCCCGACAAGTTGCGGCTGCGCGGCAAGGTCGGCACCGCGGGCGTGGATGTCGCTAATGCCTCGCTGACACAACTGCAACAGCAGCTTGCTGCCGCCGCCGGACGACTGTACGACTCGGTGCTCGTGGTGCGACTGCAGCAGCGCAACCTGACTGAATCGCGCGAACTCGCGACCGAATTTCTCAAGCGTACGCAGGCCCGTTTTAATGCCGGTACGGTCGCGAAGCTGGATGTGATCAAGGCGCAGGTGGATCTGGCGCAGGCCGACAACGATCTGATCGCGAACCGGCGTGACGTGTCGAATGCCGACGCGGCACTCAATCGCGCGATCGGGCGCACGATCGGTACCGCGCTGGTTGCCTTGGACTCACTCGCTGTTCCGATCGGATTACCGCCGCTCGATGCCGTCGAGGTTTCGGCCTTTGCGTCGCGACCGGAGCTGCGTGCGATCGAGGCGCAGCAGCGCGGTGCGCAGGCTACCAGCTCACTCGTGCGCGAGAACGCGTTCCTTCCCGACCTGACACTCGGCGCCGGTCGCGACCTGGCGGTACCGTCGGGCATCACGTACACCGTCGGTTTCTCGATGCCGATCCCGCTGCTCTTCTGGCAGCACACGCGCGGTGATTTCGCCGAGACGCATCATCGCGAGCTGGAATTGGCCGCGACGATGCGCGATGCCCGCGCCGCGATCGCACAGGATGTGCGCACGACCTACGCGACCGCCGAAGCAGCGATGCGACAGGTGGTGTTTCTCCGCGATCAGCTGCTGCCGTCAGCGCGCGAAGCGTATCGCATTTCGACTGTCAGCTACGGACTCGGTGGATTGTCGGCACTCGAGGTACTCGATGCGCGTCGACAGCTGCTGCTGGCGCTGAGTCAGTACTCCGACGCGCTCGCCGCGGCCAACTCGACCCGATCAGATCTCGAACGCGCTGCCGGTGCCGCGTTGACCACTCTTCCTGCTGGAGCCAATCGTGAGTAGCGCACCCACTGCGACATTCCCGTCGCGCGCTGTGACCCTGCTGCTGCTCTCACTCGCGGCCTGCAAAGGTGAAACGCCGGCGAACGATTCGGCGGCAACTGCAGGGCATGTGTACGGCGACAGTTCTGCGAAGCCGACCGCATTCCGCGTGACCGACGCGCAGCGCGCACGACTGCAGGTGGTGACGGTCGAGACGGTCACCTTCCGTCCCGCACTGAACGCCACCGCAACCGTGGCATTCAACGGTGACCACAGCACCTCCGTCATCGCACCGATTTCGGGCCCGGTGGTGCGCGTCCTCGCGCAACTCGGTGCACGCGTCTCAGCACGACAGACACTTGCGACCGTGTCCTCACCGGACTTCGCGACCGATGTGGCATCGTACCGGAAGGCCGAGCAGATGGCGCAGAACACGAAGCGTATTCTGGATCGGAACGAACAACTGTTCGCGAACGACGCGCTGGCGCGCAGTGATCTCGATCAGTCGCGCACCGATGCGGCTGCCGCAGTGGCTGATCGTGACGCGGCGGCGCAGCAGCTGCGCGCGATCGGGATCGATGAGTCAGTGATCTCGGCCATTCACGACGGTAAGTCGGTGCCGCAGATCGAAGGCGCGATCCGCGCGCCGATCAGCGGTGTGGTGGTCGAGAAACTCATCTCGCCGGGGCAGCTGCTCGTGGCGGGATCGACGGCGGCGTTTACGATCGCCGATCTCTCGACGATGTGGGTGCTGGCGAGTGTGTATGGTGACGACATCGGCGCCGTCCGGAAAGGGGACGCCGTGGATATCGTCACCGACGCATCGGCCACGCCAGTCACAGGTCGCGTCGATTTCATCGCACCGATCGTCGATCCGGGCACACGTGCGACGACCGTGCGCGTGCTGGCATCGAACAGTTCACAACTGTTGCGGCGCGATCAGTTCGTAAAGGTGCGCTTCCACGCCTCCGTCACACGCACGGGCATCATCGCACCGGCCAGCGCGGTGCTCCGGGACGAAGACAACCTGCCCTTCGTGTTCCTGCTGAACACCGACGGGACGTTCTCGCGCCGTCGAGTGACACTCGGCACGGAACTCGACGCCAGCTATGAAATCGTTGGCGGCCTGGCGCCGGGTGACAAGCTGCTCACCAACGGTGCGTTGTTCGTGCAGTTCGCGGAGCATCAGTGAGCGATCCGCGTCCACTCGCGCCGGCCGATCCGACGGCGGAGCATGAGAACACACACGTCGGGCCACCGTCGTTCGCGAACAAGATCGTTCGCGCGGCGTTGGCGCAGAAGTTTCTCACGGGCGTCTTCGCGCTGACGCTGCTCGCCGTCGGCATCTGGAGTTTCCGCCGTCTGCCGGTGGACGCGTATCCGGATCTCTCGCCGCCACTGGTCGCGATCACCACGCAGTGGCCCGGCCACGCCGCCGAGGAAGTGGAGCGCCTCGTGACGCTGCCGATCGAGCGTGAGATGACGGGCGTCGAGCATGTGAAGGTGGTGCGCTCGGTGTCGCTGTATGGGTTGTCGCATGTCGTGCTGACGTTCACCGATGGCACCGATCCGTATTTCGCGCGGCAGCGTGCGTTCGAACATCTGCCGGATGTGACGTTGCCCGACGGCGTGTCGGCCGGTGTCGAGCCGCTGTTCTCGCCGTCAGGACTCGTCTATCGCTATGTGCTGGAGAGTCCGGATCGCAGCGCGATGGAGCTCAAGGTCATCAACGACTGGGTGTTGTCGAAGGCGTACAAGGCGGTGCCGGGTGTCGCGGATCTCGGCGGACTTGGTGGCGAGACGATGGAGTATCAGGTCCTCCTCGACCCGACGA
>JANLPZ010000035.1:0-28038 GCA_031367535.1 Gemmatimonadaceae bacterium | reverse complement strand
GAACGTATCATCGGCCACTACGTGATTTCGAAGTGTCAGTCGGTGGCGGACATGCTCGAAGTGGCGATTCTGCTGCGCGAGGCGGGGCTCTTCCTGCCTGGCGATACGCCGCGGCTGGCCGTCGACATCGTGCCGCTGTTCGAAACCATCGAAGATCTGGAATCATCGGCGACAACGCTGCGTGCGCTGCTCGCGATTCCCGAGTACCGGCAGTGGATCCGCTCGGCGCGCGGCGACCTGCAGGAAGTGATGCTCGGCTACTCCGACAGCAACAAGGACGGCGGGTACCTTACGGCCAACTGGTCGATTTATCGCGCGCAGGCCGAGCTGGTCGCCGTCGCGCGCGAGGCCGGCGTGCGATTGCGATTCTTTCACGGGCGTGGTGGCACCGTGGGCCGCGGGGGCGGGCCGAGCTACGACGCTGTCCTCGCGCAGCCACCCGGTGCCGTGAACGGTTCACTGCGGCTCACTGAACAGGGTGAAGTCATCGCCGCACGGTATGCGGATCGCGATCAGGCCCGGCGCAGTCTCGAAGCACTGGTGTCGGCCACGGCGATTGCGACTGCAGAGAGCGTCTCATCAGTGCCGACAGATCCGGCATTCGCCGAGGCGATGGCTGCGTTGTCGGTCGCGAGTTTTGCGGAGTACCGGAATCTTGTCTACGAGACGCCAGGCTTCGTGCCGCTGTTCCGCGCGATCACACCGATCCGCGAGATCAGCACGCTCAACGTCGGCAGTCGACCGGCGTCGCGGACCAGTTCGGAGCGCATCGAAGATCTGCGCGCGATTCCGTGGGTGTTCAGCTGGAGTCAGTGCCGGATTCTGCTGCCGGGCTGGTACGGCGCCGGTTCGGCGTTCGAGCGGTGGGCGACCGATGACGCACGCGTGGCGCTGCTGCAGCGCATGTATCGGGACTGGCCGTTCTTCCGCACCGTGCTGTCGAACATGGGCATGGTGCTCGCGAAGAGTGATTTCGATATCGCGGCCCGATATCTGGCGTTGGCGCCGGATCGCGAGTTTGCGACTGCAACATTCGCACGTCTCGCACATGAGCGCGCCCGCGCCACAGCGTGGGTCGAACGGATCACTGGCCAGCCGCTGCTCGGCGACAACCCGGCACTCGCGCGCAGCATCCGCAATCGGTTCCCGTATCTGGACCCGCTTCACGCGCTGCAGGTGGTCTTGCTCCAGCAGCTCCGTGGCGGTGACGAGGATGCACGACTGGTACGCATCATTCAGCTGACGCTCAACGGTGTGGCGGCAGGACTGCGTAACAGCGGCTGACGACATCGAATACGATCATGCCCAGCGTCAAGTACGCCTTCTGAAGATCGTACACGAACAGTTTTCACGCGGGGAACGCGGGGAAGTGCAACAACTTTTTTGAAACTGCGTGCGCGTGAGCGAAGTTCGCATCGCGAGCGCAGTTCCAAGAAATCAGTTGTTGTTGCACTTCCCCGCGTCCACCGCGGCCCCCGCGTGAAAACAGTTCGTGTAGTGAAGTTCGTCACGGCAAGAACTCACCAGGCAGCCCCGCTGCGCAGGAGATCGCGGGCGCGCTCCTGATCGAAGCCGCGCTGACTGAGCACGGTCCGGAGGCGCAGCTCGATCGTCTCGATGCGACGATAAAGTGGCTTCTGATCGAGACCGAGACGGCGCGCGATGTCCGCGACGGAAATGTCGTCCCAGAACCGCAGGCGCATGATCATCTGCTCCTCGGCCGGCAGCTCGGCGAGGGCGGCACGCAGCAGCGTGAAATCGTCGTCCAGCGCTGGCGCCTCGCGAGTGTCGGCCGCCTGCCCCGCGGTGCCGTCCAGCACATCGAGTGACACCTCGCTGGCCGATTGCCGCGCTGGCAGTGTGTGTGCCATGCGCCCGATCGCCAGGTCACTCAGCTCCACGCCGCCGGATCGCAGCACCTCGATCGATTCGCGCAGGCTGAAGCCGTCCCGGTAGAGCAGTTCTTCGAGCCGGATGCCGATCGAGCCGGCGCGGATCGCCGCGGCGGATGGCCGCCAGCGTCCCCAGACACTGTTGCGGTAGTCATGAAAGAGATTGCCAAGGACGACGGTCAGATACGTCGTCAGCGTGGACCGGCCGGCGAACTTCCGAAGGATGGCGTAGTCACTGTCGATGATGCGCGCGCGCGCCCACGAGCCGAAGTCATCGGCGTCACCGGCGGTGAGACCATTGCGTCGTGCGAGGATCGCGATCACCCGATCGATGGTCGGCAGGTGGTCGATGAACGCACGCGCGGGATCAGCGATCTGAACGCCGGTGGCCGACATCGGGCTGAGATGTGCCAGTGATAAGGTTCACACCGTTTCGATATCGCAAGGCCCGGTCGCCGCGACGTGGCCGGAACGGCTCAGGCTGATCGATTCGGTATGAATGTAGTACGAATGCCGGACCGTCTGCCAGCATTGGTCGCTCTTGGCGACAAGCATCGGTACGCGGGTTGACGCGGCGGGTCGCGCCATCACCACCCGTATCCTGCCGACGGTGCGAGTCGGACCGCCAGTCCGAATCATCGCAGACGAAGTGTCCGACAATCGGACCGCACCGATTTCCCTGGCCGACGGTCTATTTTGGAAGAACGAGTCCAGTCATCCCGTCGGCAGCGTAGCACATGGGGGTGGCACGCGCCCTGCCCTGTCTCATGTTTGGACTGTCGCCTGACCTGTCGCGCTGACCCAGCTGGTCTCCGATAGCGACCACCCTCTTCCCAACCGAGATGCCGCACGTGTTGTTCTTGCCCGGACATGGTACAGGGCGAGCCGTTGCTGCGTCGATCCGTGGCCGGCGAACGGTCGCTTGCGTCGGCGCGCTCCTCGTGATGGGCATCGGTGGCTGCGGCGGTGACAAGGGCGGCACCGTGGTGCCGCCGGCGTCCACCGTCGCGTCGATTCGCGTCTCGCCAACATCAGTGCCGGTGGAGATCGGCAGCACCGTTCAACTCGGGGCTGCGGCGCTCGACGCGGCGGGCGCCGCAGTCTCCGGCAAGACGTTCAACTGGTCGTCGCAGTCGCCGGGGATCGCGTCGGTTGGAGCGGGCGGCGTGGTCACAGGTGTCGCGGCCGGCACGACCACGATTCAGGCCACCGCCGACGGAATCACCGGAACGGCGACCGTCGTCGTGTCACTGCCACCGGGACAACGCTGCGACGCGACGATCCCGATCAACTTCGGGCAGACCATCAGCGGCACGATTCTGAGCACCGACTGTCGTCTCACAGACGGCAGTTACGCCGACAAGTTTGTCCTCACGCTGACGGAATCGACGCCGATCCGCATATCGATGACTGGCACGGTCGACGCGTACCTCGTGCTGCAGGATGCCGCGACGAGTGCCGTCATCGAAGTGAACGATGACGGCAATGGCGACACCGGCGCGCGCATCGAACGCGTGCTGCCGGCCGGGCGCTACGTCGTCCTGGCGAACACCTTCGATGCGAACGATTTCGGCAGTTATCAGCTGACGGTGAGCCTTGGATCTTCGGCATGCCTCGGCGCGACACCGATCGGTGTCAACGTTTCCGTCACCGGCACCCTCGCTGCGACGGCCTGCGTGCTGCCCGACTCCAGCTACGCCGATCGCTACACGCTGACGGTCCCCAGCGCGACGATCATGACCATCACGATGCAGAGTGCGGCGTTCGACTCGTATCTGTTCGTCGAACAGAACGACGGCACGTCGATCCAGCGTGACGACAATGGTGGCGGCGCGCGCGATGCGAAGATCGCCGTCACGCTGCAGAAGGGCACGTATTTCGTCTATGCGAATAGCTCCAACGCACGCGAGACGGGTGCCTATACACTGACGCTGTCATCACAACTCGATCCGTGCGGCATCAACCGCAGCGTCACGGTCGGTTCGACGAGCACCGACACGCTCACGTCGAGCGCCTGTCGCCTTGCGGATGGCAGTTACATCAAACGCTTCGGATTCAGCGTCGCGAACGTGACGCCGGTCCGCATCGATCTCACGAGCACACAGTTCGATCCATACGTGTTCCTGCAGCTGGCCGGATCCGCCACCAAGCTCGCCGAAGACGACGACAGTGGCCCCGGCCTGAATGCGGAAGTCCTGCAGGTGCTGGCGCCCGGTGAATACGTCATCACGGTGACGAGTGCCACGGCGGGCGAATCCGGCATCTTCGAACTCGCGATTGCGGGCGCGGTGCAAGGCACGGTGGGCGTCGCGGTGACGCCACCGACCGCCGCATTGCAACCCGGTCAGACGCAGCAGCTGACGGCATCGGTCACGGGAAGCACCAACACGAACGTGCTCTTTACGAGCAGCACGCCGAGCGTCGCGACCGTGTCATCGACCGGCGTCGTGCGCGCGATCACCGCGGGTGCTGCAAACATCGTGGTCACGTCAGCCGCTGATCCATCGAAGACGGCCACTGCGGCGCTCACCATTACGGCGGGCACCGGCGTCAACCTGGACGTGCCGCTGGTGTACCTGACGCAGTCGGTGCAGACGAGTGATGGCCGCCTCCCCCTCGTGCAGGATCGTGCGACGATCGCTCGCGTCTTCGTGCGCGGCAGCACAACCGGGCTCGGGACCGCGCCGGTTCGCGTGCGATTCTTCGACGGCTCCACGTTGCTCGGTACGATCACAGGCACCGCGGCAGTCGCCACCGTGACTGACGAAGGCTGCTGCTCCGCGGACATCAGCGTGCCGGCGGCGTTTGTGCGCGACGGCGTGACGCTGATCGCGGACGTCGATCCGAACAACACGGTGGTCGAATCCAACGAAACGGACAACAGCTGGCCGCTGACGGGCGCATCGAAGCCGATCCGTGTCGTCACGGTACCGACCGTGAATATCCAGCTGGTGCCAATCCGGCATCGCACCACCAGTCAGGCCAGTGCGCCGACAGCGCAGCTCACGACGCTGCTGCAGCGCATGTATCCGCTGGCGCAGGTGAACGTGACGATCCATGCCGAATACGCCACGGACACGCCGCCGCTGACCGATGGCAACTCGTGGCTCTCCATGCTCAGCCAGATCGATGCGCTACGGACGATGGAAGCCTCGTCGGCGTACTACTTCGGCGTCCTCAATCAGTCGGTCGCGTCCGGAATCATCGGCATTGCCGGTATCGGTGGATTCTCGGGCGTTGGCGTCGGCGGACCCGATTCGTCGGCGCAGGAAACGCTGACGCACGAGTTCGGGCACAGCTTCGGTCGACAGCACTCACCGACGCCATCACGCTGCGGCACGCCGTCTGGTGTCGACGCGAACTATCCGCGCTCCGACGGGTCGATCGGCATCTATGGGTACAACATCCAGGCGGCAAAGATCTTCACGCCGGATCGCTTCGATGTGATGGGATATTGCGACGATGTCTGGGCCAGCGAGTACACCTACGCTGGCATCCTGCGGTATTTGCGGAGCGGCGCGGTGCCCACCGCGCGCGTGGCCGCCGCAGACATGCCAGTGCTGCTGATCACTGGCTCGGTGCTCGGCAACACCGTCTCCGTCGACCCGGTCTTCTCCACGCTCGCCACGCCGACGGCACAACGCACGACTGGTCGGTTCATTGCAGAAGGACTGGCGAGCGACGGGCGTGTGCTGTTCCGCCACCGATTCGATGGCGTCGAGATTCGGGACGTCGATGCGACGGCGCGCACATTTGTCGCGGCCGTTCCGTATGACGCGACGGTCCGTGGTGCCGTGGCGACTATCACGGTGAGGGATGCGAGCGGCGGAGGCAGTCCTGCGACGCTCACCCGCAGCGGCGTCTACAGCGGCATTCCAGGTGGCGTGAGCCTGCGCGTCGACGCGGACCCGCAGCTCGTCGTGCGTGCGAACGGCGCCGGGCGGTTCGAGCTCACCTGGAACGTGTCGCGGTATCCATCCATCGTCGTGCGCAACGCATCGACACGCCGCGTGCTGGGCGCGGGCCGACGCGGTGCCATGACGATCGACGCGTCGTCACTCGCCGATCTGGAAGTGCTGCTCTCCGACGGTGTGTCGAGCAGCACGCGGAAACTGTCGCTGACGGTGGCACCATGACGGTTGCCTCAAGGATGGGTGTATCGGTGCTGAGTGTCAGCGCTGTTGTCGCCGCCTGCGCGACGCAACGCGGCGGATCTGCCGATTCCTCGGCGGCCGCGGCGGACACGACGACCATCGTATCGCTGGATCGTGGCGCCTGTCACGGCATGTGCCCGATCTACACGGTGTTCGTGCAGATGAACGGCGGTGTGCGGTTCACTGGCACACGATTCGTGCGACCGGTCGGCGCCGATTCAGCGCGCATCGGATCGGCAGACGTGTCAGCGCTGCAGGCGGCGTTCAGCACGCGACAATTCGAACGTCTGCCATCAACCATCGAGCGCAACTCACCCGGCTGCGGACCGTACGTCGCCGATCTGCCGACGGTCGAGTTGACCGTCAGTGGTGAGCGCGGTGCACATCGCGTGCGTTGGGACGAAGGGTGTCGCGATCACCCGCGAGTGCTCGACACGCTGGCACGACTCGTTGATTCCGTGAGTGGCACGTCACGCTGGACCACCGTTCCGAGACCATCACGATGAGAATAGCCATTCGCAGAATCGCGGCGTCACGCGTTGCACATCCGGCGGGCGCGACGCTGGCTGTCGCGCTGCTGATAATGTGTGCGACACCAACGCGGGCGGCCGCGCAGGCAGCGGCACAGGTCGCGCCGGACGTGCCATCCCGCAGTGCCGCGACGCGCGCAGAGACCGACTCGCTGACGATGTATTTCGTCCGCTCACCGAAAGGCAAACCCGCGGCACTGTCGGTTGGCGGCAAGACGGCCGCGCAGGCGCGAAAGCTCGACGGAAAGGCCGAACCGAGCGCGCCGCAGGCACCGGTCAGTACACCGCTCCCGTCGCGCGCGCGCGCGACGAAACCGTAGCGCGCAGTGACCCAGGTGAAGTCGCACGACCGTGATCAGCGTGCGCTGAGTTCAGCGCGAGTCTTTCGTCCCTGATACGCTGATCGGCGTCGCCGCCGGCGGCGTGACATGCACTGTCGCGTCGGCACCGCCGACCGTCCCTTCCGGCACGTCGCTGCGGAACGTCCACGCACCAATGCCGCGACAGACCTCGTGGCGATCCCAGACGGCGATCGACTGATTCGCAAACCCGACGTGAATCTCGTCGCCGCGCACGGCCACGCGAGACACATACGCCGTCACGACCGGCTCAGTCCAGCGCCCGCTCACCGCATCGAGCACGCGCACGCGCGTGCGGGCCTCGGCACGTGACTCGAGCGCATCGAGCACCATCAGCAGGCCC
The DNA here is from genome assembly GCA_031367535.1 of Gemmatimonadaceae bacterium. Taxonomy (GTDB): domain Bacteria; phylum Gemmatimonadota; class Gemmatimonadetes; order Gemmatimonadales; family Gemmatimonadaceae; genus JACMLX01. The sequence continues at coordinate 20,760 of JANLPZ010000035.1, read as the reverse complement.
GGTCCGATCCACTTCACATGCTTCGGCTGATGCACCGCATACCGCGCACGCGGCGCACCGGTGTGGGCGTCGAAGAGTGCAATCGTCTCATCACCAAGCACCGCGACGGCCGGCGACGCAGCCCATCGGTCGACGTCGAGCTCACTGATGTTGTCGAACGACATCGACAATTCGAGCGAGACGTCCCACGCCTCGGCGGCCGGCTTCCTGCCGTTGGCATCCGGCTGCACGCGCGCGCTGACGACAGTCGACCCGATCAGGCCGATCGCGCGATCGCCGACCGCGACCAGCCGCGAAAAACGGCCGCGCAATTTCGTCAGACGACGACGCAGCGCGATCGTCTGGGCCCCATCGAGCACCGCGACGCGACCATCGTGCAGGCCGAGCAAAAAGCCGTGATCCTGCCATGGTGTGATCGCCGTCACCTTGCCGGCACCGATCGGACGCCACGTGCCCTCTTTCGTGGTCACGTACCCGTCGAGGAGCAGCGAGCGCGCAAAGCAGGTGGCACCGTCGCGCGACAGCCAGATTTCGGTCAGGCGCGACGTTTCCCAATCGATGCGGTGACCAGGCATCGTCGTCAGCGGCTCGAGCATCGACGCGTCGCGACGCACCGAGTAGAGCACGTTGTCGCTCTCGCACAGGCCACCGCTCGGCTGGAGGCTGCAGAACACACCGCGTGGCGATTCCCATGAATGCCATTCGGGCGCGATGTGCTCACGCAGCGGAATCACCGGTGTCGCGCGCGAGATGGAGAGTGCCGCGAGGCGCACCCATTCCTCGGTCGTGCGCAACGTGCCGTCGGTCTCGCAGGCGTGCAGCGCGGCAACGTCCCACGAGAATGCCGTGATAAACTCACGGAGGGACGCAATTGGTGTCGAATCCGCGACGTACAGGTCGGCTTCCAGCGCCACGTCACCGTCGGGGAATCGCACGACGCGCAGATTCTTCGTGAGGCTGCCGGCGGCCCAGTGGTGCAGGTCCGCGAGATCGGCTTCCGCCAATCGTGAGCGATAGCGCTCGTCGCGCTGCCACACCACCTGCGCAATCAGGCGTTCGGGCCAGATCTCGACGATGAACGGCGGGCATGACGGCGCGGCATCCGCATCGCCGAGCGTCAGACCGGCGACGCGATACGACATCGGCAGGCCGGCATATCCAACGGCATCGCGTGACGAGGCGGATCCCTCGTGCATCCAGCTGAAATCGACGCGCGTCCACGTATCGACCGCCAACAGCTCGCCACCGAGCAGCTGAAATACTGTCGCTCCGGCATCGTTCAGCGTTTCGCTCGTGCGGCCGTCAGGATTCAGCATGCAGATGCAGTGACCGTGGTCGTGCACTGGAAGGAGCAGACGCCGGTCATCGAGCACGGCCGGGCGACGCGATCGTACGATCCGAAGACTAACCGGGCGGGGCACGGCACCGTGCCCTGGCATGCGGGCGGCCTCGTCAAGGAAAGGCTACACGGGTGTCCGACGGTTTGTTAGGGCCGTCACATGAAATGTCAGGAGTCTGGTGTTTGCTGAGATACGTCGCCAGTTGGCCGTTTCCGGCCCTGCCCATCAGTTCGCTGCCGTGACCTCTGGGGTGCGCGACTGGATTCTTCATGGCATAGGTCTGCGGAATGCGGATGGGCCATGCCATTTCTACGTGGCCGCCTAGCGATACCCCGCCGCCTGCAGCTCGAACAGCTCTGCATACCGCCCCTGCTGCGCCAGCAACTCGGCATGTGTCCCGGCGCTCTCCACCCGCCCGTCCGCCAGCACCAGAATCCGGTCCGCCATCCGCACACTAGAAAACCGATGCGAAATCAGCACGCCGGTGCGCCCGTCGCTCAATTCCTTGAACCGCTCGAAGACTTCATACTCCGCACGTGCATCAAGCGCCGCCGTCGGTTCATCGAGAATCAGCAGCTGCGCCTCGCGCATGTAGGCACGTGCAATCGCGACTTTCTGCCATTCGCCTCCCGACAGATCGACACCCTTCCGAAACCGTTTGCCGAGTGGCTGATCGTAGTGCTGCGGCAACTTCGCGATCACGTCGCTGGCGAGGCTCCGCTCCGCCGCCTTTTCGATGCGTGACTGGTCATCCCGCGCCTCGATACGACCGACGGCGATGTTCTCGCCGGCACTCATCGCGTAACGCACGAAGTCCTGGAAGATCACGCCGATGTTTGCACGCAACTGCTCCAGATCGTACTCGCGCATGTCATATCCATCCACGAGGATGCGCCCTTCATCGGGATCGTAGAGTCGGGCCAGCAACTTCACGATCGTCGTCTTGCCGGCGCCGTTCTCGCCAACCAGCGCGAGCACTTCGCCGGCGTGCAGCGTGTAGCTCAGATTGCGCACCGCCCAACGCTCGGCGCCCGGATACTGGAAGCCGACGTTGTCGAATTCGACGCCGCGCTGCAACTCTGCCGGGAATGGACGCGGATTCGGCGGCGACAGAATCTCTGGCTTGACGTCGAAGAACGAGAACAGGTCGTCGAGATAAAGGGCCTGACTGGCGGTCTGCGTGAAGCCGATCAGCAATCCTTCCAGCAAGGTGCGCAATCGACGGAACGATCCGGCGAGAAAGGTCAGATCACCGATCGAAAATTGACCCGTCAGTGTCCGAAAGACAATCAGCGTATAGGCAGCGTAGTAACCAAGCGTTCCGAACGCGGTGAGCACCCCGCCCCAACCTGCACGCCTGATCGCGAGTGCACGATTCGCGATATACATGTCGGCAGCGAGTTGCCGATAGCGGTCGATCAGAAATCCATTGAGCCCGAAAATCTTCACTTCCTTCGCGGTCTCTACACTCGCTCCGGTCTGCCGGATGTAATCCAGCTCACGCCGATCCGCCGTTCGCGAAAACGCCAGCGAGTAACTGCGCTCGTTGAAGTACGCTTCACCGATGAACGCGGGAATCAGGGCCACAAACAGCAACGCGATAAGCCACGGCGCGTACGCAACGAGACCGACGCCAAACGTGACCACCGTGATCAGATCCTGCGCCTGTCCGAAGAGCTGATTCATCAGCGTCATGCGAAACGACGCCTGTCGGCGCGCGCGTTCCAGCTTGTCCTGCTGCTCGCTGTCCTCGAAGTCCTCGAGATCAAGCGTGGCGGCATGCTCCATCAGGCGAATGCTGGTCACGTTCGAGAACTGCTCGGACAGCAGCGAGTCGAACAACGACACCAGTCGCCCCAGCACATCCGAAAGCACGGCGAGCGCAAATTCGGCGCCGAGCAGCAGCAGTAGTCGCTCCGAGGCGACGGCGCTGAGCCACCCCGTGATCGTCGCGGGCGATGAGCCGGCGGCACTGCGTGCCATCACCTCATCGATGATCAGCTTGCCGACATACAGCGTGACGACGGGCAGGACGGCGCGGATCAGGCGCATCAGCACCGTCCAGACCGTGAGCGGCTTGCTCGTCGCCCAGATCAGCGCGAGAAATGGCGGGATGTTGCGGATAGCAGCGAGCCGATCCTTGAGCGACCGCGTGGGTGGCGTGGATCCACGGCTGATGGGGACGTCGACGACAGTCGGGCGGCGAGGCGGCATGGATGCAGCCTACCTACGGCCAGCGATCAGGGATACTGGCCGAAACGTGAGTCGGTGCTGGCGAATGAGACACGTGCGCGGTGAGACGTGTCCCCGCCTGCGAGCGACCGGGCATCACAGGCCACGCGCTGCCAGCCCGGCAGATCGAGCGGTGCGTTGAGCGCCGACAATCCGAGTTGCGCGGCCTGTCGGTGCAGCAGCGCGGCACAGGTGAACAGACGCTGCTTCAGCTGTGCGCTGGCGTCATACCGGGCCGACGCGAGCTGCACTGGCATGTCGACGTATTCAGACCACGCCTCGAGCCAGGCGGCGGCCAGCCCTATGGCTGCATGCCGCGAATCACCAGCGCCGTCGCGCGCCACGCACGCACATCCTGTGGTGCGATCGGCGCGCGTACGCCGAGCGAACGCGCCTGATGTCGGAGGAGGGCAAATCGTTCGAACAATTCCTCGCGTCGCGCGACCGCCGTCGCATGCAGTGTGCGAGCCTCCACACACGCGACGAGTGCATGCAGCGCGCAGGACAACGTCGCGCGGCCCATGGCATCGAGGACGCCGACCACCTGCCAGAGTCCGACCGGCAGCGTCTGTTTCAGCGGCGCCTCGCACAGCGCCAGCCGCTCCAGAATCCACGCCAGCTTTTTCCGGTCCTGCGGCGTCGTCACTTCGAGCGGCAGCGATGTGAACTCGGACCATGCCGCGAGCCAGCCGAACCCTTCGGTCAGGTCGATTCCGTCGAGGCGCACGTCGTCGGGCCATCCCCGGTCACAGAGCACCGCCCACGCCGCCGCTTCGTCATGGCGCGCCATCGCGACGCGCACCAGATCCCGATCCACCACGTCACAGGCCTCGTCGATCTGGTCGGCGAGGCGGATCGTGGCCGGCACCGTCGCCGGCGGCATGCGCAACCGTTCGAGTCGTTCCTGCTGCGACGGTGTGAGCGGAAGCTGTTCGGTGGACTCGAGGGCCATGTTCGCGGTGCACGGGGCGCGGCGTTGCCGCGCGCGTCATGTCACCCGGAGGCTGAGGCGCTGCAGCGGTCGCTGTCTGCCGGAGTGACGAGTGATCGTCACGAGCGGTCACGAATGGCGGTCACAACGGGCGGAACCATCGTCGACCGCAGCGTCCGGCCCGCCTTATTCGTGTCGAATCGCGTCGATGGGACTCATGCGCGACGCCCGCAGCGCCGGGTAGGTCCCGAAGACGAGCCCCACGACCACCGAGCTGACCACCGCCACCATCACCGTCGACCATGAGAATCCGGCGTGGAAAAACGGCGCGTGCGCCTGCTCCCGAATGATCGCCGTCACGAGAAATGCACCGGAGATCCCGAGCAGCACGCCGATCGCGCTGCCGGCTCCGGAGATGGCCACCGACTCGGCGAGAAACTGCAGCAGCACATCACGTCCGCGAGCGCCGAGTGCCTTGCGGACGCCGATTTCGCGCGTGCGTTCGGTCACGGATGCGAGCAGGACGTTCATGATCCCGACGCCGCCCACGACGAGTGAGATACCGGCGATCGCCCCCATGAAAATCTTGAAGATCAGGATGCTCTGCTCCGTCTGGGCGAGACGCATTTTCTGCGTCTGGATCTCGATCTTGCGCAAGCGCGAGGTAAAGCGCTGCGCCGCCCAATCTTCGGCGCGATTGCGTAACGCCTCCACGGTTTCGATGGACGGCGCACGCAACATCATCGTCGTCGGACGTGGCGTTGCAACGGCAGGAAAGATCTTCGGGGCGGTGACGAACGGGACAAACGCCGCCGACGCCGTCTCGCCTTCGTACGCAGCCAGCGTGCCGAGCACCGTCAGCGTGGTGCCATCGATTCGCACCAGACTGCCGACGATGCGATGTGGATCACGATCGGGGGCAAGTTCTTCAGCGAGTTTATGACTGAGCACGATGACCGGTGCGCCGCGCTCCGCTTCGGCGTCAGTGAAGAAGCGGCCGTCCTCGAGCTCGAGCGCGTGGAATTGATCGGCACGCGAGAGCACACCCGACACGGTGGCGGCGCGCCGTCGATTGGCAGCCGGATTGTCGATCGTGAGACCTGCACTCACGATCAGTGACATTCCACGGGCTCCCGTCGCCAGCAGCGCTTCGGCAGCGTCGTCGGGCGAGAATACCGGGTAGTTCCGCACCGGCACCCAGACGCCGTCCACCTGCTCCGTCGTCTTCGGCGTCAGCATGACGGTCTGCACGCCGGTCAGTCGTTCCGCCTGCGTGCGTGCGGCAGCCTGCATGCCGTCGCCAAGCGAGAGCACCGCGACCAGCGACGCGACACCGATGATCACCCCGAGTGTCGAGAGCAGTGTGCGCAGCGGATTGGCGAACAGCGCGTCACCACCGATGGCGAGAGCGGTGCTGGTGGAATTCGGATGCATGCGCGGCGTGGCGAAGAGGCGAGACGTGACGGCTCGAACTGGCGGTGGTACGCGGGAAAATGGCAACAGGTTTCCGTCGATGACGGGGCGGCGCGCAGTCTCGCGCGCGCGCGGCCCGTCGCTATGTTCCCGCCGGACCCTTCCAGGAGCGCACGACGTGGTTCAGGCCAGTCCCAAGTCGCAGACCAATTACGATGTGATCGTCGTCGGCTCAGGTGCCGGCGGAGGCATGGCGGCATACCAGCTGGCGGTAGCCGGCCTCAAGGTGTGCGTGCTCGAAGCAGGTCGCAGTTACGACCCGGTGCGGGAGACGCCGATGTTCAAACTCCCTCGTCAGGCGCCGTTGCTCGGCGCCGGCACGAAGCACAAGCCGTTCGGATTTTTCGACGCCACGGTGGACGGCGGATGGGAAGTGCCGGGCGAGCCGTACACGAACGCGCCGGGCACTGATTTCAAGTGGTGGCGTGCGCGTATGCTGGGCGGCCGCACGAATCACTGGGGCCGCATTTCATTGCGCATGGGCGAGTACGATTTCAAGCCGAAGACGCGCGATGGTCTGGGCGCCGACTGGCCGCTGTCGTATGAGGACCTGGCGCCGTATTACGATCGCACCGAGATGTTGATCGGCGTCTACGGTGGCGATGATAATCTCGAGAACACACCGGGGTCACCGGCAGGTGTTCTGCAGCCGGCACCGGCGCCGCGGGCTCCGGAGCTGCTGACGAAAAAACATGCAGCGCCGCTTGGTATCCCGGTGATTCCGGCCCATCTCGCGATCATGACGCAGCGTCAGGATGCGGATGTGCTGCCGAAGAAGATCCATCCGAACAATCCGCTCGCACAGAAGGTGCTCGCACAATCGATGCGCCAGCGCGCCGCGTGTCTGTGGGCGACGCCGTGCGGGTGGGGCTGTTCCGTGAAAGCGAACTTCCAGTCCACCACGGTGCTGCTGCCGCCGGCGATGATGACCGGCAACGTGGACATCGTGCCGGATGCGATGGTGCGGGAGCTGATTCTCGATGCCAGCGGGAAGGCGACGGGCGTGCACTACATCGACAAGACGACACGTACCGATCGTCAGGTAAAGGCACGTGTGGTGGTCCTCGCGGCCAGCGCGTGCGAAAGCGCGCGCATCATGCTGAACTCGAAGAGTCCGCAGTTCCCGAACGGCGTGGCCAACAGCAGTGGTCTGGTCGGCAAGTACCTGATGGACACCGTCGGCGCCGGCATCGGCGGGCAGATTCCCGCGCTCGAAAATCTCCCGCCGCACAATCAGGACGGTGCCAGCGGTATGCACATGTACGTGCCGTGGTGGCAGTACAAGGAACAACTGGCGGGCAAGCTTGGATTCGCGCGTGGCTACCACATCGAATTCGGTGGCGGTCGCGACTTGCCTGGGCCGGGAATTTTCGGCGGTCTCGAGAACTTCACCGATGGTGCGTATGGCAAACGGTTCAAGCAGGAAGCGCGTCGCTACTACGGCAGCTTCCTGTACTTCTCGGGTCGCGGCGAGATGATACCGAACGAAGACTCGTATTGCGAGATCGATCCGACCGTGGTGGATCAGTGGGGTATTCCGGTATTGCGATTCCACTGGAAGTGGTCCGACCACGAAACGAAGCAGGCCGCGCACATGCAGAAGACGTTCGCCGAGATGATCGTGGCGATGGGCGGCAAGGTTCAGGGCACGGTGCAGACCGATGGATCGAAGGCGATCGCGAACGGTGGCGAGATCATTCACGAAGTCGGGACATGCCGCATGGGCACTGATCCGAAGACGTCGGTGCTCAACCAGTACTGTCAGTCGTGGGACGTGAAGAACCTGTTCGTCACCGATGGCTCCGTATTCGTGTCGAACGCCGACAAGAATCCGACGCTGTCGATTCTTGCGCTGGCGTGGCGCACCTGTGATCACATCCTGGCGGAAATGCAGCGGGGGAATATCTGATGAGCGACGAACAGGCACCGCCGCCGGAATCGATGGACCGGCGTGAAGCCCTGAAGGTGATTGCGGTGGCCGCAGCGACGGCGTCACTGGCCGACGGATTGTTGCCTTCGCTGGCCGACGCGCAGCAGGTGGTGGGGCCGGGCGGCAAGGTGGTTCCAAAGCCACGCATCGCGGCCGCACCGGTGCCGCCGAAGACCGGACCTCGGGGCACGATCACCGACCCGGATCTGCTGAACGCGAAAGCGAACTGGCCACGCGTACTGACGGCCTCGGAACTGCTGACACTTTCGGCGCTGTGCGACATGATCATTCCGGCCGACGAGAAGAGCCCGAGCGCATCAGCTGTCGGTGTGCCTGCGTACATCAACGAATATGTGAGCGCGCCGTACGACTGGGCCGAGCGCGCGCTGGTGCGCCTGCGCGGCGGGTTGACATGGCTGGATGTGGAGAGCGAGAAGCGATTCACGAAGCGCTTCACTGCGTTGACTCTCGAGCAACGGACGCAGATCTGTGATGACATCTGCTACGCCGCCAAGGCAAAGCCGGAGTTCGTGGCAGCATCGCGCTTTTTCGATCAGATCCGGGATCTGACGGCGAGCGGGTTCTACACGACGGATGCGGGGATGAAGGACCTGCAGTACATCGGGAATGTGCCGCTGGCGAAGTGGGACGGGCCGCCGGCGGAGGTGTTGAAGCATCTCGGGCTGGGGTAGGGCGGCTTTCAAGGGGTCAGAGCACTTGAAAACTTTCAAGGGGTCAGAGCACTTGAACGGTTTCAAGTGCTCTGACCCCTTGATCGTCTGACGCGGCCTAATTGGCCCGTTTCCTGCAGCCGCGCACAGGACGAGGTCGGCTCTTTTTCTCATTCCATCGGTTCGATATGGGCGATGCTGCTCATTTCCCTGCTCCGTCCCGGCTTTTCGGCCTGGCACTTCTTGCCGGCCTGACCGCCTGCGGTGACACTGCGTCCACCGAGCCGGCACCGCCGAATTCGGTTCCCGCGACATCGATCGCGCTGTTGACGCCGTTCGACGCCACCACGCCGATGGAGCGCCGGGCGTACGATAGCCTGCCGAGCTCGCTGGCAGTGCAGCTACGCGACGCGTCCGGTCAGCCCGTCAGACAGGCCGGCCGAATGCTGACGCTGAGCGTCGTCGAGTCCAATGGCGCCATGAGCACGCGGATTCAGGTACGCCGCGGCAGTTCGACACCCACAGATACCGCCGGCGTCGCCCGGGTCACCGATCTGGTCATGTCCGGACGTGCGGGTGACGCGCTCGTGTCGGTCAAGATCGATACGCTGCCCGCCGTGACCTTCCCGGTGCGACTGCGTGCAGGCGCCGTGTCCCGCAGCGCCTCCGCGGTGGCGGTCGCCCCGGACAGTATGTCGGTTGGCGGAGTCTCACAGGTCACCGTCATGTCGCTCGACGCCGACGGCAACAAGCGCGGTGCGGGCGAACAGGTGACGGCGACGCTGGACGGTGACCAGACGCTGGCCACCGTGAGCCCTTTTGCGTTTGTGCCCGGCGACTCGTCGTACCGCGGCACAATTACCGTCAACGCGCCTGCTGCTCCGCGCCCACTGCGCGTGAACGTGAATGGCGCGCAGCTCACCACAACACTGCTGTTCACCGGCATCGCGGCCGCCGTGCCGCCAACTCCAGCGATCGCGCTGCGCATGCTCACGCTGCCGGGTGACACAACCGGCGGATATCGCACGCTGAGCGGCGCGGTGTGGACCGCCGTCACAGTGCAACTCGTCGACGCCAGCGGTGCGGCCGTGCGGCAGGCCGGTGTTTCGGTTGTCGGCAAGGCGACGACCACCGCCGGCGAGACGCTCGCAACTTCCACGCTGACAGGCGCGAACGCGGTCAGCACCAATTCGCAGGGCCAGGCAACATTCGCCGGGATCGCACTCACCGCACCGGCGGGCGCAGCGCGGCTGCGTTTCGAATCAGGCACGCTGACCGCCACCGGTTTCCCGGTGCAGGTCGTTGCCGGCGTGGTCTCGTCCACGCGCAGCACATTCACCGTGAGCCGTGACTCGCTCTTCGTCGACAGCACCAGCGTGTTCACGGTCGTGCCACGTGACGCAGCCGGCTCCGCGCTCGGCAGCGGTGCGTCGGTTGCCTTCGCGATGAGTGTTGGCACGAGCGTCGGCACCATCAGCGCAGTCACGTATCAAGCGAGCGATTCGTCGTATCGCGCCACGTTCAAGGCCGTGACACGTGGTTCTGCACTGACACTGCGCGCGACGGTCAATGGCACCGAGCTGACGACGACACGATCACTGACGGTCACTGTGCAGCCTGGCCTCGTCGTCGCAGCGAGCCCGGTGACGGTATCGCCTGCGGAAATTCCAGTGGGTGGCGTGTCGCAGCTGACGGTCACGCCGCTCGACGGCATCGGACGCAAGCTTGGCGCAGGCCAGACCGTCAGCGCGGTGCTGAGCACCGGTATCGGCGTGAGCGTCGCAACAGTCGCCGCCGTGACCTACAGCAGCGCAGACTCCTCATATCGCGCCAGCATCACTGGCACGAGCGTCGGCACGGCAGCAACGGTGACTACAACCGTCAACGGTGTCGCGCTCTCCACGACACCACCGCTGACCGTCTCGACCAACGCGCCGCCGAACACCGCGACTGCACTGGCCATCACCGCGGTGCCGGATACGTCCGGTGGCGGTGCACTGGTGCAGAGCGGCGCCATCATGAGTGGCGTCACGGTGGTCCTGCGCAACAGCACTGGCGGCGCCGTGGCGCAGGCCGGCACGGCGATCACCGCCACCGCAGTGCTCAGTGATGGCACCACTGCATGGACTGGAACGACTCTGCAGGGAGCCGGACCACTGAGCACCGACGCGAACGGCTCGATCGTCTTCCCTGCACTGCAACTGAGCGCGATGGTTGGCAGTGGTCGCATCCGGTTCTCGGCACCCGGCCTGACGTCGGTGACGTTCCCGGTGCGCGTGCGCGCGGGTGCATTCTCGTCGGCGAACAGTCTCTTCACGCTGACGCCCGATACGATCGCCGTGAACGCCACCAGTGCGGCCGTCGTCACGCCGCGTGATGCGATCGGCAACAAGATCGGCAGCGGGCTGTCGGTGACGTTTGCCCTCGGTACCGGCACGAGCAACATCACGATCGGCGCGACGACGTTCACCGCCGGTGACTCCACCTATCGCGCGACACTCACCGGCACGACCACCGGCACAGCACGCACGGTCACCGCGAGCGCCGGCGGTACGGCACTCATCACGACGCGGTCGCTCACCGTCGCCGTCGCATCATCGGCGGACATCACCGCCACGGTGAACGGCAGTTCGACGTACGCGATCTCGCGCTTCATCTACGGCGGCAACTTCATCAACCAGGGGTGGGATGGTGCCATGCCACCGGTCGAGATGACGGTGAATCGACTGGGCGGCAATCGACTGTCGGCGTACAACTGGGAAACGAACTACAGCAATGCCGGCAGCGACTACAACTTCCAGAACGACCAGCTCCTGAGCAGCTCCACGACGCCCGGCGCCTATGTGACGACTGCCGCTTCGACGACATTCGCTCGCGGGCAAGCGCTGATGGTCACCATCCCGATGATCGGCTACGTGGCGGGCGACGCATGCGGCTGCAACGTCGGTACGTCGGATTCAGATCGTGCCAATCGACTGGCCACACACTTCAAGGTCAGCCGGGCCGCCAAAGGCAGCGCGTTCACGACGTCACCGAGCAACACTGATGCATTCGTGTATCAGGACGAGTTCGTGAACTGGTTCGACTCGTCGTATCCCGGCCGCACCACGAACAGCACGGCGCCCGTCTTCTTCCTGCTCGACAACGAGCCGGATATCTGGCACGCGACGCACAAGGAAATTCAGAGCGACTTCAACGACAACGCGAACACGCCGCGAATCCAGACGTACACAGGGTTCACCGACACGACCGTGGTGTATGCAAAGGCCATCAAGGCTGCGTCACCGAATGCGCTGGTCTTCGGACCAGGCACCGCGACGTATACCGGGATTCAAACGCTCGGTCGCTATCCAACGGCTGACCCCGTGTACGGTTCGCAGAATTTCTTCGACGTCTACCTCGATCGGATGAACGCGGCCAGCACTGCCGCGGGCAAGCGCCTGCTCGATGTGCTCGACCTCCACTTCTATCCACAGAACGGCACGCCGAACGGTGCCATCAACAACGACTACGCGACGCAGGACGCCGCGATGATCCAGGCCCGTGTCCAGGGGCCACGCTCGCTCTGGGATCCCACATACAATGACGGCAGCTGGGTCACCGGTGCGACCGGTGGACCAATTCGCCTCATTCCGCGCATACGCGATCAGATCGCCGCGCACTATCCAGGCACGAAGATGGCCATCACCGAGTACTACTATGGTCGTGGCGGCGATATTTCCGGTGGCATTGCGCAGGCCGATGTGCTTGGCATCTTCGGTCGCGAAGGTGTTTTCGCGGCGACGATCTGGCCGATCGGCGGCATCTATGCGCCACCCTACAATGGTGACGCGAACAAGACGTACGCGTTCGTCTTCGGCGCGTTCCGAATGTTCCGCAACTACGATGGTGCCGGTGGTGCATTCGGTGACACAGGCCTTGCCGCCACCACGTCGGATGTCGCTGCGAGCTCGATCTACGCGAGCCGGACCTCTTCCGGCAAGATCGTGCTGGTGGCCATCAACAAGACCACGGCGCCGAAGATCACGCGCATCACAGTCAGCGGCGTCGGATCACCCACGGGCGCGCAGGTCTACCTGATGCAGGACGGCACACCCAATCCGGCACGACAGGCGGATGTCACGATCAGCGGCGGTGTGTTGACCTACGCGATGCCGGCGATGAGCGTGAGCACGATCGCACTCACGCCGTGATGTAAGGGGCGCCGTTCCGGTGGCGACTAGCGTCGCCGGATCGGTGTCAGTTCGACCGTTTGGATTTCCACCGGCGCACCTTCGGACTGAAGCGCGATCTGGCCACGATCAGCGGTCGCGTTCGTGCCTCGATTCATCAGTGTGCCGTTCACCCACACCGTGATCGTGCGACCGACCGCTTCGACGACGATGCGATTCCATTCGCCGAGCGGTTTTTCGCGCCCATCTACCAGATGTTTGATGCGGCGGCCCTTGCCTTCCGTGATGCCCCACTCGGCGCGCGGCCCACGCCGGCGCACCATGTCCGGCACCGTGATGTCCTCCACAATGCACCAGAAGTCACCAGCGTTGCCGGACTCCATCTGGACTTCGATGGATTTCGGAAACATCGCGTAGAGCGCACGCGGCGTCGAACTGTGAATCAGCACGCCTGCGTTGCCCGCCTTGCCGGTGAATCGATACTCCACCACCAGCTTGTAGTTGCGATAGACCGAATCGCTGATCAGGTGGCCACGCGGTTCGCCATCGACGACAAGCAATCCGTTCGTCACGCGAAACGGTGACGCGAGGCCGCGTGTGGTGTCGGCCGCAGGAACATCCGCATGCCAGCCGGTGAGGTCGGTGTGATTGAAGAGCGGCCGTGCCTGCGCAGAGAGCGACGCACTGGCAAGCGCGATCAGTATCAGAGGAACAGCGTGTCGCACGGTGCGCATGGAATGTCGGCGTGAAATGATGAGTGGTGCCTTCGTCAGCCTACTCAGTTCGACCGTACACCGCGACCGATTGCGGCATCATGATGAACGTGAACATTCCGCCGCCGGTGCTGCACCGCGTACCGGGTGTGACCCACAGCTCGCGATATTCCGCGCTGTTGGACAGACCGGACATCGTCACGGAGCTGGCGTCGGTACCGATGTTGATCGCGACGAGTGTGTCTTCCCCTTCGAACGATCGCTCGAACGCGAGCGATGTGCCGCTGATCGTGACGTTAGCGTACTCGCCGAGTGCGAGACTGGGTCGAGCATTCCGCAGCGCCAGCATCGCCTTGTAGAAGTTGAAGATCGAATCCGGATCGGCGCGCTGCGCGGAATAGTTGTTCCACTGCAGATTCGCTGACGGCGCACGAAACGGTGTACCGGTCGTGAATCCAGGGCTGCCGGCGTCGTCGGTCCAGCTCATCGGCGTGCGCAGACTGGCGTCCGCGCGCATGTCGCGGCCGGCCGCCATGCCCAGCTCTTCGCCGTAGTAGATGAACGGAATGCCCGGCTGCAGGAGATACATCGCGGCCGCCAGCTTCATCATCGCGCTGTTGTAGCCCAGCTGATCCATCGGCCGCGTACCGGCGAATGAATCGTGATTGGACAGAATCGTGGAAATCCACGGCGGCGCGACAGGCGGAAATCCGGCCACCAATCCAAGTGCGGCGGTGTCCCCGCGCGCCGCGGCAATCATGTCACGGTGATGCCCGAATGCAAACGCGCTCACGTCGGCACGCGCCTGTGCAAATCCTATCGGATCTTCCGGTGATTCACACACCATGAACCGATTGTCGTACGCATCGAGCACACGACGCAGGCCGGCCACGATCGCGTAACTCTCCGGTTGATCCTGGAACCGGTCCGCATCGTTCTCGATCAGGTTACCGACGGCGTCGAATCGAAAGCCGTCCACACCGCGATTGAGCCAGAAGCGCAGGTTGTCGTGATGCCACGCAATGACGTCGGGATTGCGCAGGTTGAAATCCGGCATCTGGTCCCAGAATGCACCGAAATACCAGCCGGTGTCGGCCGGATGCCACGGATCGCCACCATAAATCGTCCAGCCCGATGGCTTCTGGTCGCTCCACAGATACCAGTCGCGAAAGACACTCGACTTGTCGCGCCGCGCATCCCGGAACGCCGGATGTTCGGCGGAGCTGTGATTCATCACGTAGTCGAGAATGATGCCGATGCCATGCGCGTGCGCCGCCGCGATCAGCGCGTCCATGTCGGCCAGCGAGCCGTACGGCGTCTCGACGTCACGGTAGTTGGAAATGGCGTACCCGTGATCGTGATCGAGACTGGCCATCACCGGCATCAGCCACAGTCCCGTCACGCCGAGCGCCTTCAGGTAATCGAGGCGCAGGATGAGGCCCTGCAGGTCGCCGATACCATCGCCATCGCTGTCCTGATATGCGCGGACGAACACCTCGTACATGCCGCCGAATTGCCAGCCGGCCGGCAATGTCGTGCCGGGATCGGCGACCGGGACTGGCGAGGTGTCGAGAATCGCGAGATCGGGCATGCCCGGAAACTAGCGACCTGCGAACGCACCGATCAGGCGGCGCCGACGCGCTCCGGAATGGCGGCAACCGTCGACGTCCAGACGCGCGCCGCGACGGGCTCCCCGCCACTTTCAGCGGCGAGGTACGATTCGATCTCGTGTGCAGGCATGGCCTTCGCGAACAGATGCCCCTGCGCCTGCGTGCAGCCGAGCGCCGTGACCCACGCCAACGTCTCCGCCGATTCCACGCCTTCCGCCGTCGTCTGGAAACCGAGTCGCTCCGCCATGCCCGTCACGGCCTGAATGATCGCGCTGCGATGTACATGTGACGCACCGCCGATGACTAACGAGCGATCGATCTTGATCTAGCTCACCGGGACCCGCGTCAGATAATTGAGCGACGAGAAACCGGTGCCGAAGTCATCGAGTGCGACGCCGATGCCCAGTCCCTGCATCTCGGTCAGGAATCGGAGCGTGTTCGCGTCATTCGATAGCAGCAACGCCTCGGTGATCTCGAGTTCGAGTCGCTCCGACGTGATGCCACCGAGCAGCACAGCATCCCTCACGACCTGCGACAGCCGCGTGCTGCCCAGCTGTGCTGGCGACAGATTCACCGCGACGTTCACGTGTGCAGGCCACTTCGCCGCCTGACGACACGACTCACGCAGAATCCAGTCGCCGAGCGGCACGATCGTCCCGGATGATTCGGCGATCGGAATGAAGGCATCCGGCGAGAGCAGCCCTCGCGTCGGATGCTGCCAACGCACGAGCGCTTCGAATGCCACCGTCTTGCCGCTGCGGGTTTCGATGATCGGCTGATAGTGCAGCACGAACTCCTGGCGACGGAGCGCCTGGAGCAGATCTTCCTTGATCGTGCGACGTTCTTCAGCATCCCGCAACATCAGCGCGCTGTAGCGCATTGCAGTGCCACGCGCCTTGTCCTTGCCGCGATACAGCGCAAGGTCGGCGTTGCGAATGAGCTCGTCGACCGAGTCACCATCGTCCGGGCCGAATGCAATGCCGACCGTGGCACCGATGGTCACGCGTGAGCCCTGGATCTCATAGCTCCGCGACAGTCGATCGATCATTCGCTCGGCGAGGGCGTGCACTTCCTCTCCGGACCGGTTGCCGTGAAAGAGCAACCCGAACTCGTCGCCCCCGAGTCGGCCCACGATCACACCCTGGTCGGCGAAACGCAGCAGTTCCTGCGAGGCCTCACGCAGCAGCACGTCACCGGCCGCGTGACCGAGCGTGTCGTTGACCGACTTGAAGTAATCGAGATCGAGACAGCCGATGGCCACGCGCTCACCAGAGACGCGCGCCGCAAACAACACTTCGGCCGCGCGATCGCGGAAGGCCGTGCGATTCACGAGACCCGTCAGGATGTCCGTGCGCGCCATCCAGGCGATTTCGCTTTGCGCGCGACGCACGTCGGTGATGTCGGCACCCACGCCGCGCCAGCCGAGAATCTCGTTGTGGTCGTTGAACATCGGGCTGGCGCTGAGCGACCACCAGCGCGTCATATCGTCGCCCGGGGCAGCGACTTCCAGATTCCGGAATGGTTTTCCTGCGCGCACACGACGCAGGACTTCGTCGCTGCTGTCTTCGTCGATCAGCTCGAGCAGCGAGGTACCTTCGAGCGCGACGTCGCTGACGCCGGCCACCTGTGAGAATCGCACAGACGGATTGACGATATCGAGTGTCTCGTCGAGTTCGAACAGCCAGTCGGACCCGTTTTCCTCGAACTCAGCCAGCAGCAGCGCGATCACCTGTCGACGTTCCTCGAGATCGGCTTCAGCGCGGAAGCGATCGATGAAGAGACGGGCCGTACCAAGGACGCTGCGCATGACGGTGGCGCCATACGCGATCAGGAGCACGCCGAGCAGGCTGCGATGTGTGATGTCCGAACGCACGACGCCGATCATCGTGCTCGTCGCGAGGATCGCGACATATGTCATCGCGGCCGGTGGCACGGTGGCCAGCGCAAAACCGCCGGCGCAGATCATGCCGGTTGCGACGGTTGCGACGACGAGTTGTTCCGGTGCGCCGAGGATCGGGAACCACACCATCGGAATGATGCCCCACGCCAGTGCGAGCAGCGCGGCGTGAATCGTCGCGCGTTGGAAGGCGCGGCGGGATGCGGTGGTGCGCGGCACACGCGAGCGACTGCGGAAATAGGAATTGAAGCCGAGCAGGGAGAGCGCGAGCGGCAACAAGGCCCACGCGGCAAGCGCGTAGGAATTGGCGACATCGTGCAACGCGATCACGATCAGCGAGACGTTGGCGACGTTCACCGCCATCGTCAGCGGCGTGAAGCGAAAGACCGCCTGGATCTGCGCTGCGCGCACACGGCCGGCCATCGCAGGCTCCGGCGTCCGGCGTTCGGCGGGCGCGGTGCTCCGCCGGCGGTCGCGCGCTGACTTCTCGCGGGCGTCCGTAGCACCGGTGCGTGGCGTGTCGTCCTGTTGCACCACGCAGAGGATTGCTGGAGTGAAGAGCTGAGGCGGAAACAGGTGTTTCCAGCGATCACGCCTCGGCCCGCGCTCCACGGTCTCGTGCAGCGGAATCGCGCGACGTGATCACCACACGGTCGGGGAAGCGACGGACCGCTAGTCGCCACGCAGGAGACGACCGGCCTCGACCGGAGTCACTGGTGCGGACTCACAGGCCAGCCGGGCACGATTCAGCAGCAGCTGAGCCACGTCTCGCGATGCGATGCGTGGCGACGTCGCCGTGTGCGCGATCCCGGATACGACGCGCGTGATGTCGTGATCGACGGCGCCGGCGGTGGACCAGAGTGCACCACTGGCGACGGTCACGTACACCGACAGCGTGTTGTGCCCGGTGCCCGGTCGCTCGCCGACGATATGCACGACAGCACAAGTGTCCGGTCGGCCCGCGAACATCGTTTCACCGATGCGATATCCGGCGCGTACACGACCGCTGCGCACCACCATCACCGCATCGGCTGGTTGCCAGGCGGTCCCGATCAATTCCGTTCGCAGCGCATCGATGAACGGCCTCAGATGGCCTGGCTCCGACACCGCGAGTGCGTTGAGGCCATCGGACACCACGATCTGCAGATTGGACGGCGCCGGTGGCGCATCGTGAAACGACGCAACGATGTCATGCGCGCGAGAGGAGAGTTGCTCGCCCGTGGTCGGGTGCAGGATGTAGTCCTCGCGCGACTGCGATCGCGTCTCGAGCACAATGGCATCTGGAATTGTTCGTACAAACTCCGGCGAAAGCGTGGCCCACAATGCGAGCCGCGCATCGTCCGTGATCGAACGGATCTGCCGTTCGAGCGGCGGCGCGACATCCCACGCGTGTGCTCCGTGGCCCTCGGCCAGGAACACGCCGCGCGCCCGCACATCAGCCATCTGCTGGGCGCCGTCGGCACGAATGACCTGTTCCGCGCGTGTGTCACCGCGACGCCGCTGCCACGCGACGTACACATGCAGTGGATCACCGAAGTGCGGCCCCGGCGCACCATGCGCATCCATCGCACCGAGCGATGCAAAGAAGGCCTGCATCGGCGGATTCACTCGACTGCCCGACACGGCGCGCAACCGCACGTGATCCTGAAAGCCCGTCGTGAGGTATCCGAGCATCGGGTCCACCTTCGTCGGCAGCGCCATCAGGTACGCGGGTCGCGCGGGAAGCAGTTGATCGAGACACCAGTCGAGATCGTCGAGCGAGATGTCCATGTGCAGCGTCGCGCAGACATCGAGGCCGATGGTGAGTCCGTGCAGCTTGCCCATCACCAGATCTTCGAGGCAGCAGCGCACGAGTTGTTCGCGTGTACGGAAGACTTCCGGTCCGATGAAACCGGCGACGTCATTGACGATCACCCACGGTGGCGTGACCTCCCACGGTCGACCGAGATGCGCTGCCAGTCGCGCCGCGTCGACACACGCAGTCAATGCGCGTGCAAAGCCGTACTTCCGCGATTCGTGGATGACCATGTCCACGCCCTGCCCATGACCATTCGTGACATCGGCGCCCTGCCCAGTTTCGAAGTAGAACGCGAAGGGCCCCGTGCGTGTCGCCGCATGCGCGGCCATGCTTTCGACACTGATGTCGAATGTCCGGTTCGCGACGTCACTGCCGGCGATGCTCTGAAACCAGAGTGCGGTACTGCCGGGATGTGCACGCTCGACTTCGGCCTGCACATCAATGTGAGCGAGCACACAGTGCGGCAGCACGCCTTCGAGGTCAAAGCTGCGAATGACCTCCTGCAATGTCTGCTCGACGACGGCGACGGAGGCCGGATCACTGGACACCGGGTTGGTGCCGAGCAGCACGTCGCCGACCCCATAGCTCCAGCCGCTGAACACCTGCCAGCGAATGTCGTCCGGATGATCCGTCGGAGAGTTCGGCTGCAGCCGTGCACCGAGAAATCCCGTCGCACCGATGCTGCTTCCCGGCAGCGCATTGCTGATGCGGGCGCTGACGCGCGTCAACTCGTCGTTGGACATCAACTTGACCAGGCACGCGATGGCTTCGCTCGAGAGATGCTGCGCGTCGATCGCGTTGCGTTGAGCGTCACCGTCGAGCAGGTGCGTGACCCAGTCACCGAATGTGTCGGACGCGATGCGCTCCATTCCAACCGGGTCGAGCGAGCCGAGAAGCAGGCGATGCAGCGCATCATCGAACAGCGGTGCGTCGGATTCGAGTGCGGCCGCGAAATCGCCGATGCGCGTGGCGCGCAGCAGTGAGCGCACCATCACACGCGTCGCCTCGTCCGGCGCCGCCACACCGATCGCCGCGTCGCCTTCCTTGAACTCGTTCGCCGCGCCCAACAGCAGTCCGAGGCGCACACGATTCACGCCGCCGGTGCGGCGCAGATATGCGAACAGGTCCTCGCCCGGCAGCGCGTCGCACATCCGGTCGTGCGTGTCCGAGGCCGATCGTCCGGTGAACGGTTCGTCCATACGCACCTCTCAGGACAGGGCGGCCGCCACACGACGGCGGGTGGCTGTGGTCAGGAAATAGAGATAGCCCACCACGCCCGGCGACACAAACAACATCGCCATCAGCGGATTGAAGTACACCATGGTCACGAGGCAGACGACCGCCGCCGTCAGTGCAAAGCCGGGAAACCATGGAAAGCATGGCGCCGCGAATGGGCGGGCGAGTCCAGCTTCACTACGCCGCAACCGGAACAGGCTCGCCATGCTGATGATGTACATCACGATCGCGCCGAACACCGACAACGTCACGATGCTCGCCGTCAACGATTGACCGGCGACGTTCACCAATCGATCACTGAAAATCGCAGCGACGCCGACAGCACCGCCACAGAGGATCGCGACGTCCGGCGTGTGACGTGTCGGATGAATTTCCCGAGCACGCGCGGCAGGAACCCGGCGCGCGACAGCGCAAAAATAAGTCGCGAGTAGCCGAGTATGATGCCGTGAAATGACGCCACGAGGCCGAACAGTCCGAGCCAGACGAGCATGTGCAACCAGCCGCTCCGTTCGCCGACAACAATCTTCATCGCCTGCGGCAGCGGATCATTGATGTTCGCGCGTTGATGCCAGTCGCCCGAACCGCCGGCAAAGACCATCACGCCAAGTGCAAGCACGGCGAGCATCAGCAACCCGGCGAGATACGTAATCGGGATCGAACGCTTCGGTGTCGTCGCTTCCTCGGCCGCCATCGCCACGCCTTCAATGGCGAGGAAAAACCAGATCGCGAACGGATTCGCAGCTACCATGCCACCGAT
>JANLPZ010000034.1:0-2842 GCA_031367535.1 Gemmatimonadaceae bacterium | reverse complement strand
CCAGTGGTACGCGCCTGGCGCCACCGTGCGTCCGGGCACCAGCGTGAACGTCTGCTCGATGCGATCGAATTGATCGCTCACCAGCATCGACAGCACGGCTTCCGATTTGAGCGTCATATCGAGACCGCCCGACATCGTACGCGTGTCGAGTTGTGAGTGCAGGTCGGTGATGTAGTCCACCAACACGTACGGATTCAGTTCCGCGATGCGCGAAATGTTCGGCCGCGGATGCGCGCCGATGGTCAGGTACGACTGCTGGAAGTTGCGGCGCCGCACGAAACCGATGCCAGGCGCGAACGACTCCGACACGCGCTTCACCATCGCGGAATTGTCCCACAACTTGCCGCGATAGGCGACCTGTGCGCGCGCGGCAGTGCCGTCCCGGGTGCTGCCCGGCGCGTCGCTGCGCGCGGCGTATCCGCTCACAATCGTGCTGGTGCTGATCCGCAGATTCGCATCGACGCCGACGCTGCGATTCCACGTGTTGCTGTCGGTGGCCGCGCGATTCTGCAGCAGCACACCGATGTCGGATTTACCGAACAGGTTCCGTCGTGCACGCAGCACACCGAAATTTTCCGCCGGCGTGCTGTACGCGCGCTGCGTCTGCATGTCGAGCGCGCCGAGGTCCCACGATCCGACGCGTCCGGTGAGGCGTGCCCCGCCAACGATCGGGATCACCCGCCCGTCGGGAGTGAGGCCGATCTGTCGCGAGTTGAAGAACGTGAAGTCGCTCGGGCTCGCGCCCATCCGGTAGTTCCGCTCCACGACATCACCGAACTGGAACGCGCCGGAATTCTCGATGAAAAATTCGCGACGTTCGGGAAAGAGCAGCGAGAAGCGCGTCAGGTTCACCTGCTCCTGATCGACTTCGACCTGGCTGAAGTCGGTGTTCACCGTCGCATCGAGTGTCAGCGACGGCGTGACACCGTACTTGAGATCCACGCCGGCATCGGCGCGTGAGCCCAGCAGGGTCGCGGGCACCTGCGTGCCGGTGGAGTTGCCGGCGACGGCGTACGGCTTGATCTGCAGGTTGCGCACCGGCCGCAGGCTGTCGAGGCCCGTCAGTGTGCCGGCCTTCGACATGCGATGCAGTCGATACTGTCGCTCGAGCGGTGCCCAGTACGACGTCTCACTCGTGCGCCGCACGCGCCGGATGAAGTTCACCCCCCAGTCCTGCGGCGACCGCGACGCGTCGAAGCGCAAGGTGCGCAACGGAATTTCCATCTCCACTGTCCACGCCGTATCACCGATCGCGGTGCGGACCTTCGTCACACCTTCCCACGCTTCCACCACCGTGCGTGAGTCGTTGTAGGTCTGCTCGTCACGCACGGCGCCAGCCGGATTGACGATGAACAGAAAGCTGTTGCGGCGATCCTTGAAGGTGTCGAGCACGAGCCCGAACAGATCACTCGCGCTGGACGTGAAGTCGCGTTCCTTGCCCGACACGATCGCTTTCGTCGGCTCGGGATCGAGCAGCGTCGCCGCGATGTAGAGATGATCGGCGTCGTAGAGCACGCGGACGACCGTCTGAAAGCGGGCGGGATACCCGGTGCGCGGCAGCTGCTGCACGAAGTTCGTGATGGCCGGCGCCATCGCCCACTCCGCCTCGTCGATGCGGCCGTCGATGACAGGACGACGCGTCGTCCGGAAGGCCTGCACGGTGGGCCGCGGCGCCAGTTCGACGTCGATCTTCTCGCCGGCGTCATCCGCGGCCGGTGACGCAGGTATCGTGCGGCGTGCCGGTGAGGAGGGCTGCGCGGTGGCACCACGCGCAAAACTGGCGGAAACGCCCACCAGCAGCATCAAACGAGTCAGAAGGGAGATCACGAAATATGTTACGGAGGAGCAGTGCTGTTCGCTGCCAGTATCCGCTGGCCACATCCCGCCGCTTGAGCCCTGCCCATCTTTCTCGACACATGCCTGCCCGTCGCTCACGTCCACCTGCCACGCCTCGCATACCGCTCCCGCCCACCGCGCGCGACACGGTGTCGCTGGCGCGCGCACTGTCGAAGCTTGGCCTCTGCTCGCGGTCACAGGCGGAACAGGCGGTGCGCGATGGGCGCGTGCGCGTGAACGGACGACGCGTCACCGACAGCAGTCGTCGCGTCGTGCCGGAAACGGATGCGATTGTGCTCGACGGCGCTGTCGCTGCGCCAATCGACCGCACCTACATCATGCTCAACAAGCCACGCGGACTGGTCACGACGCGCAGCGATCCGCAAGGCCGCGACACCGTCTACAACTGCCTCGATGATCCGACGCTGCCCTTCCTCGGCCCGATCGGCCGCCTCGATCAGGCGAGCGAGGGCTTGCTGTTGTTCAGCAACGACACGCAGTGGTCGAACGCGATCACCGCGCCGGAATCACATGTGCGAAAGTCGTACCACGTGCAGGTCGATCGTATCCCTGACGGTGTGATGCTGTCCGCGTTGCGCCGCGGTGTGACCGACGACGCCGGTGAAGTGCTCGGCGCGACGCGTGTCGACGTGCTGCGCACTGGCGAGCGGAATGGGTGGCTCGTCGTCGAGCTGGACGAGGGACGGAACCGCCAGATCCGGCGCATGCTCGAGTCGATCGATGTCGCGGTGTTGCGACTCGTGCGTGTCGCGATCGGCCCGCTGCTGCTTGGCGAGCTGCCGAAGGGCGCGTGGCGACGGTTGACCAAGGGCGAGATCACGTCGCTTGATGTCCGGCGTCAGGCGACACCTGCAGCGCGGCCGGCGCGTGGTGCCCGATCGCCCCGAAGCGAGTAGCATACGCGCATGCTTCAGACTTCGCCGGCCGCGCTCGATATCGCACACGTCATCCAGCAGGCGGTGGCGCCGGTGTTCCTGCTGTCCGG
>JANLPZ010000187.1:0-10614 GCA_031367535.1 Gemmatimonadaceae bacterium | reverse complement strand
AACGCCCGCTCGACCGCGCTCAGCGGCGGCTCGCGGAGCGCGTCGCTACCAGACGGAACGGAGAGCGGGAACGGGAGTGTGAGCATCGCATCGGAAGCAGAGACAGTGTTGTCCGCTGACCGATGCAAAAGTCGCGCGAGTGCCGAGCGCATGGAGCCTCCTCGAGGACAAAAAAAACGGCGCAGCACACCACTCGGTGTGTTTGCGCCGCCAACCAGGGAATCAGATATTCCGTCGCTACGACTTGAATTGTTTGCCGCGACTCTGCGGCTCGGCGATGTTATGGCGCGTCGATCGTCCTGTCAAGCGACGCCAGACACTTGACGTGCAGCGACGGAAATGCATACAAGGTGAGCAGTTACGAAATGCCCACGGTACACAGCCGACTCTGCTGATGTGATTGGGCGGCACTGTGCGATGCCTGTCGCTTCGCATGGATCTTTCTGATGACGGCGCTGTTCATGCGTCACTCAACACCGTGCTTTACACCGCCTTCCTTCGCCACGACCTGATCGCGCCGCTCCAGTGCCAATGCCTCCGTCTGCGACAACGAGCCCGCGGCGTGTCCGCTCAACAACGCTGCTCCCGCCAGCGCTCGCGACACGTGTCACTGCGGTTCCATCGGGAGCCGATTGGATGCACGAATCCAAGCTCGACGGCTATCGCATTCAGTGTCACGTATTGAAGGGCAACGTAGTGCTGCTGACACGCAACGGCCTCGATTGGACCGCGAAATTTCCGAGCATTCAGCGCGAGGCCGCAGCCATCGCCGGCCACCGCGACGTGGTGTTCGATGGCGAGATTGTGATGCCGGTCAAGCGCGGCAACTCGGCGTTTCAGGCGCTGCAACGCGCGATCACCGAGCAGAACACGGCGCGCGTGACGTATTGGGTGTTCGACTTGCTGCACTACGACGGTCTCGATCTGCGCCGCCTGCCGCTCGATGAACGGCGCGCGGCGTTGCGGGCCGTGCTCGCCGCGGCCACGGTGCAGGCGCACGTGAAACTGAGTCGGGAGCAGAAGGGCGACCCCGCCAAATTGCTCGCAACAGCGTGTGCGAACGGAGAGGAAGGCATCATCAGCAAACGGCGAAGTGCACCGTACCGTGCTGGACGCTCGATGGACTGGCTCAAGATCAAGGGCGGGCAGCAGGACGAGTTCGTGGTCATCGGTGTCACGGCGCCGCAGGGTTCCCGTCAACACATTGGCGCATTGCTGGTCGCGACACGCACGACGGCTGGAAGTGCGCTGCGGTACGCAGGGCGAGTTGGATCCGGGATGGACACCGCGATGCTGCGCACAATTTTCACCCGGCTCCGACAGCGTGACGAAAAACCTGAGGGATTGACGGCAGCTGCCGCGTTGCCGCGCGGCGTGCAATGGGTCGAGCCGACGCTGGTCATCAATGCGAACTTCGCCGAGTGGACATTCGACGGTTTATTGCGTCAGGCCACCTTCGGTGGCATACGGGAGGACAAGCCGATGCAGAGTGTGACGCGCGAGCGGAGGGTCAGCGCGCCGACGATCGAGCTCACGCATGCGGATCGCATCGTGTACGCTGAGAGTGGCATTCGCAAACGGGATATCGCGAAATACGTGGAAGCGGTGGCGCCGTTGATGCTTCCGCACATCGCGGGACGACCGCTGTCGTTGCTGCGCTGTCCGGGCGGCGCGGCGAGCGCGTGTTTCTTTCAGAAGCACTGGACCGCCGCGCAGGGGCACAACATCACAACGCGCGAGGTCGTGGAGGCCGACGGTACGACAGATCCGTACGCTGTCGCGACCAATGCCAGGGATCTGGCGGCACTCGTGCAGAGCAACGCGCTCGAAATCCATGTATGGGGTTCGAAGTTTCCATCGCTCGAGAAGCCCGATCGTATCATCTTCGACCTCGATCCCGGACCCGGTGTGACCTGGGATGCCATCCGCGCTGCGGCGCGTGACGTACGTGATCGCCTGCAGGACGCAGGTTTGTGCAGCTGGGTCAAGTTGAGTGGCGGCAAAGGACTGCATGTCACCGTACCACTGACTGGAGCGATGACGTGGGATCAGGCGACGCTGTTCAGCAGGCTGGTCGCGACTCGCATGGCGACGGACGAGCCGAAACGTTTCACGAGCACGATGGCGAAGAGTGCCCGCGGTGGCCGGATCTTCATCGATTGGATGCGCAATGTGCGCGGCGCAACGGCCATTGCACCGTGGTCGTTACGCGCGCGGGCGGGCGCGCCGATTGCGATGCCGATTCTGTGGGAGGAGCTCGATGACATCACCCGCGGCGATCTGATGTCGATCGGCGACGTGATGGAGTACTTGCGGTCGTCGCCAGTGGATCCGTGGCGCGACCTGTTCACCACGAAGCAGCGATTCACGGCAGCGATGGCGCGCACAATCGGTGGCGGTGTGGCCTGATGTCCGGTGTTCATGTTGCCGACCGACAGGACGTCGCACGCGCCGAGTCGCTGCGCTATGTCAGACCACGGGACGCGATGCCCGCGGGCGCAAGCAGTATTGCTGCCACCCCCGATGGCAGTCGGTTCGAGGTGAACACACATTCGGGCGGATGCTCGCGTTCGGCGCTGCACTGCCGACTATTCGCGCACGGGTGAATGCCGACCTGGCGCGCGCCGACCATTCTCGCGAGACGGTGCTGGCGATTGTCGTGCGGCTCCTGGAAGCGACGTACAGCCGCATCGGCAACGAGGAATACGCACGGAAGAATGGCTCATTCGGCCTGACCACGCTGCGTAACAAGCACGTGGGGTTCAGTGGTGATTCGCTGCGATTGCAGTTCGTGGGCAAGAGGGGAAAGTCCCATTCGATACGTGTCACGGACGGACGCCTCGCGCGTGTCGTGTGGCGCTGCCGCGAATTGCCGGGGCAGTCGCTGTTTCAGTATCGCGACGACGGCGGCGACACGCGCGCGATCGACTCGACGGAGGTGAACGACCACATTGCTCACGTTCCTTGCCGAATCGATCGCGTCGGACACGTAAACAATATGAACACTGACCTTCGGCTACTGCGCGCGCGGCAGCACGATCTGCAAGCGAGGCGCGTCGCGATTGTCGGTGCGTGAGACGGTCAGCTGACCGCCGTGTGACTTGAGCAGTTCGATGACCACCATCACCGCCACCGTCAGGATATCACTGCTGGAGCTCGTCGGCCGATCATCACTGAGGTCAAGCATCTGCGCATGTCGGTCGTGTGCCTGTGACGCGCCGCGTCCCTCGGCAATCGCCATCACCAGCTTGCCGTCGACGTCGTACAGCGACACCGTGATCAACGCACCCTGCTTGAGGCTGGCGGACAGACGATCGAGCAGCGTTGTCACCACCTGCGCCAGACGCACCTTGTCGCCGAGAATGAACGGCCGATCGGTCTCGATTCTGACATTCACGTTGTGATCGCGTTTCGCGAGTCCGTTGGCCAGCTGCGCGACGGCGCTCTCGATCACCTCACCCACGTCGACGCGCTCGAGATCGATCGTCAGTCGACCCATGTTGAGTCGTGACACATCGAGCAGATCGGTCAGCAGTGTGAAGATGTGCGCGATCTGTCGCTTGAGCACAAGCTCGAGCCGTTGCATCAGCGACGGATCCATGCGCACCAGCGACAATACGTCGGCGGCAGACTGGAGCGGCGACAATGAATTTCTGAGCTCGTGTGCGACGACATTGAGCAGGTGCGACTGATACTGCTTGGCCTCGTTGGCTTTGATCTGCTCGCGCTCCGCATTGAGGATGTCGAGCTCCAGCCGGGCATTCGTCGCTTTGAGATCGGCGAGGCTCTGGTGTGCTTCCGCGAGCGCAACCTCGAGAAGACCGATCGGGTCGTGCCCCTCGGGGGCGGATGTCGGGGCGGACATTGGATTGAGCGGCTGGTGCTGCGCGGACGCGAACGCGACGCCGTTCCCATTCCGTTTCGCGACGTACATCGCGGCGTCAGCCCGCTGCACGAGAACTTCCTGATCTTCGCCGTCGTCAGGATAGAGACTGATGCCGATGCTGGCCGAGATCGTGAAGGTCGCATCCCCGATCCGCACCGGTTCGCGCAGCACGGTGGTGACCTTCTCCGCAAATCGCGCAGCGCTGGTCGCGTCGCCGATTTCGCTGAGCAAAATCAGA
Organism: Gemmatimonadaceae bacterium; assembly: GCA_031367535.1. Lineage (GTDB taxonomy): Bacteria > Gemmatimonadota > Gemmatimonadetes > Gemmatimonadales > Gemmatimonadaceae > JACMLX01. The sequence continues at coordinate 6,490 of JANLPZ010000187.1, read as the reverse complement.
AACTCGTCACCGCCGTGACGACACACGGTATCCACATCCCGCCCGGAATCCTTCAGGCAATTCGCGACATACCGGATGATCATGTCTCCGACGGCGTGTCCGTGTGCGTCGTTGATCTCCTTGAAGTGGTCGAGATCCACGAACAGCACAGCCACACGTGCGTGGCGTCGGCGTGCGTGCGCAAGCGCCTGTGAGAACCGGTCGCGGAACAGCGCGCGGTTCGGCAATCCCGTGAGGACATCGACATCGAACGGACGTGCGGCGCGTTCCAGATTCTCGCGCGATTCGTCTGCCGCCGCGGATGCGTGCAGCGCGGTGACCGCCAGCAGTTCGGTCGCCTCGAGAATTTCCTCGGTGACGATGACCGGCAGTTCCTGCGTGACAACACGAATCCGACCAAGCAGTCCCTGCACGAGCGCAGGAACATCGGCCGGTGCGTGGACATCAGCCCGGGTTACGGCATCCGAGGTCTCATCGCGTTGGGGGATGCGCGACGTCAACACGACATCGATCTGCGGATCGGCGGTCACGTCCGGTTCCGCCTGTCGTTTCTGGTCATCGGTTTCCTCCGTGACAGAAAAAAAATCGCGATGAGCTCGGCAGCCGAAGCGCCGTACTCATCGCGAACGAAGGACCGAAACGTCCTTCACCCCGACCCTTCAACTCCCGTCAGCGAACTAAAGCAACTCTTGAGCCAGCAGCCTCGGCTCGGCTTGGGAGCCTCGCACTCGCCTCGGCGTTCAGCTGAGCTGGCTCAGAGACGACGACGCATCGTGCTTCCCAGCAGAAATGCAGTCGCTGCGACCGCCAGCAGGCTCGCCGCCGGATTCTGCCTGACGAAGCTTTCGACTTCGTCGAACAGGCCGCGTGGCCCCTTGCTCCGCAGATACTCGGCCGAGTCGTCGATCGCACTCGAGACGCGACGGCCGGCGTCGCCGACATTCTTTCGTGTCCGGCGCAGGCCATCCTTCAGCGCGTCCGACGCATCGTCAACGGCCTCGGACGCGGCGGTGAATCCGTCTTCGGCGAAGCGCGACAGCTTCTCGGCTTCCTCGCGCAGTTCCCGGCCCAGCGCGTCGGCGCTGTCGTCAAAGGCATCGCGAATAGAATCGGACATCGTTGTTCCCCCAGAGAATTGAAATCCCAAGCGAGGTCACGTCAGCGTCGACGCACAACCCGGATTGCCTGAAACACCGTTGAATCAAAAACGGCGCATCGAACACGCTCTCGTGTTCAACGCGCCGTCGACGAAGGACCCAGTGTTCCTCCGACACAGCAAGTCTCGTCGATTCGAAGAACGAGATCCTCGGGGAGCGTACGAGCTGTACAACACTGAGTCAAGCTCAGCGATTGTCCACCGCAGATGCGATATCGCGCCTCACGGCTTCGCTGGCTTCAACTCCGCGAGCGCTGCCGCCACCTCGTCCGCATGGCCAGCCGGCTTCACCTTCTCGAACACTTTGCGCAGCACACCGTTCGCATCGATGAGAAAGGTCGTGCGTTCCACGCCCATGTATTTGCGACCGTACATGCTCTTCTCCTTCCACACGCCATACATCTCAGCGATGGCGTGTTCGGTGTCGGCCAGCAGCGTGTAAGGCAGGTCGTACTTCGCCTTGAACTTCTGGTGACTCTTCACCGAATCCGGGCTGATGCCGAGGATCACCGCGCTGCCCTTCTTGAATCGCGGCATCAGGTCGCGGAATTCACACGCTTCTGTCGTGCAGCCCGAGGTGTCGTCCTTCGGATAGAAGAAGAGGACGACTGTGTTGCCCGTCAGGTCCTTGAGGGCGAGCGACTCGCCGGTATCGGTATCGAGTGTGAATGCGGGCGCTGCTTTTCCGATCGTCGGCATAGTGGTTGCGATGGCGAATGGTGACAGAATCGTCGAGGGAGCTCAACCGACGAACCGCGGGGGATGTTTCACCGCTGCGGCCTACGCGCGCACCTGTCCGGTGTGGAGCGTCTCACCACCGAGCAGCACGGCCATCACAGCCTTCTGCACATGCAGGCGATTCTCCGCTTCATCCCACACACGGCTCTGCGCACCGTCGATCACGCCGGCACTGACTTCTTCGCCGCGATGCGCGGGCAGGCAGTGCATGAATATCGCGTTCGTCGCGGCGCGTTTCATGATGCCCTCATTCACGATGTACCCCTGGAATGCGCGCACACGCTCGGCGTGCTGCCCTTCCTGCCCCATCGATGCCCACACGTCAGTCGTCACGACGGTCGCGCCGTCGGCGGCTTCGGCCGGGTCGCGCATCAGCTTCACATCCGATTGCGTCTGCGCACGCGCGAGCAGCACCGGATCGGGATCGTAGCCTGCAGGACAGGCCAGTCGCAGCGCGAAACCGAAGGACGCGGCGGCATCGATCCACGAATTCGCCATGTTGTTGCCATCGCCGATCCAGGCCACCGTCTGCTTGCGCTCGTCGTTCATGTGCTGGCGCACGGTCAACACGTCGGCCAGCACCTGACAGGGGTGCTGCAAATCCGTGAGGCCGTTGATGACCGGCACCTGCGCATGTTTCGCGAGATTCAGCACGTCGTCGTGCGCGAACGTCCGGATCATGATGCCGTCGACATACCGCGTGAGCACCTGTGCGGTATCGGAGAGCGGCTCGCCGCGGCCCAGCTGCACATCGCGGTCCGACCGGAACCGCGCGTGCCCACCGAGCTGGAAGGTGCCGACCTCGAACGACACGCGGGTGCGTGTCGACGACTTCATGAACAGCATCGCGAGGGTCTTGCCACGAAGCGGGCGTCGGTCGTATTCACCGCGTCGCATCCGGTCGGCGAGGCGCAGGAGCGCGTCGAGCTCGTACCGGTCGAAATCCGTGATGGCAAGGAAGTCGCGATGTTGGCGCTCGGCAGACATGGCAGCGGAAGCGGAAGGGCGGAAAGCGGGCCCGGCGTCACCGGAAACGAGGTGAACCTAGTGGACGTGTCCAGACCGGTGTTCCTGCCGGTGCTGGCGACGCGCCGACGCTGGGCGGATCGGTCACCTTGAGTGCAGAGTGGCGATATTCCTGACCTGCTGCGGGCTACCCCTCCTGCCGTCTTGATCGGTGCCACCGTGACTCACCTCCAGACAGCTCCCGATGCTCACAGCTGCGGCTGAAGCTCAATCTGCACGCAACACGAATACCCGGATTGTCGTATTCGTCGCGACCTGCCTGACCTTCCTGCTCAGCATCGGGGTGGTGGACCGGAACACGCATCGCCTGGACGAGACGAACCAGGCCGTCGCGCACACCTACCAGACGATCGGCGCGCTCGACGCGCTGCTCTCGACGCTGAAGGATGCGGAGACGGGTCAGCGAGGCTACACGATCACCGCCGATTCATCGTTCCTGCAGCCGTATACGGACGCGACAACGAAGGTCTGGAAAGACTTCGATGCGGTGAAGGCACTCACTGCCGATAACTCGACGCAGCAGAGGCGGCTGGAGAAACTGCGCCCGCTCGTCGCGCAGAAGCTGATGGTAATGGACTCCATCGTCCGCCTCAGCGACGTCGACGCTGACGCGGCCGTCAGGTTCATTCGCACCGGTCGCGGCCGGATGGCGATGGAGGCCGTGCGCGCGTCCGTCACTACAATGGAGGACGAAGAACGCCACCTGATGGCGACGCGGTCCGCTCGCAGCAGCAAGGTGGTGCGCCAATCAGTGCTGGTGACACTGCTGGCCGCAGCACTCAGCATCGGCATGGTCGTGCTGCTGTATCGCTTCGTGCGACGCAACGAACGGATGCAACAGCGCGCCGCCGACACCATCGCGGCGCAGCGTGAACGGTTGCAGATCACACTGACGAGCATCGGCGATGGTGTGATCTCGACCGACGCCGACGGCAATGTCACGTACCTGAATCAGGTCGCGCAAAGCCTGACCGGCTGGACGAATGAAGAGGCGACTGGTCTGCCGCTGACGACGATCTTCAACATCATCAACGAGTCGACTCGACTGCCGGTCGAAAATCCCGTGATGCGCGCGCTGCGCGACGGACGCATTGTCGGTCTGGCCAACCACACGATCCTGCTGGCCCGCGACGGCGTCGAACGACCGATCGATGATTCCGCCGCACCGATTCGCGCGACGGACGGGACGATCACGGGCTGCGTCCTGATTTTCCGCGACATCAGTGCTCGCTACACCGCCGAGCGTCGCGATCGTGAAGCGCAGCATGAGATGTCGGCCACGCTCGAGAGTATCAGTGACGCCTTCATGCGCATCGACGGCGACTGGAAGATGCGATACCTGAACGCGGAAGCGGAGCGTCTGTTCCGACTGCCCGTGTCGGATACGATCGGCGAATCGTTCTGGGAGTTGTTTCCGGAAATGCGGGATTCGATGCTGGAGAAGAACTTCCGGAGGTGTGCGGACTCCAGGTCCCCGCTGGATTTCGAACACCACAGCACACGGTGGGATCGCCGGTTCGCGATACGGTGTTACCCGAGTCGCAATGGTGGCCTGAGTGTGCACATGCGCGACACCACTGACGTGCGTCGTGCCGAGTCACTGATTGCGGCGCTGTCAGAAGACTCGGAGCGTCAGCGGCGCCTGTTCGACACCGCGCTGTCGAACACGGCGGATTTCATCTACACGTTCGATCGGGACGGCAGGTATTCGTACGTCAACAAGGCCGTAGAACATTTCCTCGGGCGACCGGCGTCTGATGTGGTGGGCCGGAACTCGCACGACCTGATAGACGACGTGGCGCTGGCAGACAAGTTGACGCGCCAGATCGCCGAAGTGATCGAGACCGGAACCACGCTGCGCGACACCACGCCGTACGATGGGAAGTTCGCGACCGCACGCGAGTATGAATACATCTTCGTCCCGATCTTCAACGCTGCGGGTGAGGTCGAAGCGGTCGCGGGCTCGACACGCGACATCACGGATCGCCAGCAGGTCGAGCGACGCTTGCGCGAAAGCGAGGCCGATCTGGACTTCGCCTTGGCCTCTGCGGATCTGGGGCAGTGGTCGTTCAATCTCCGCGATGGCTCCTCCCGACGTACGGCTCGACATGACGAGATTTTCGGATACGACTCCGTGCTGGAATGGACGTATGAGACATTCCTTGCACACGTCCACCCAGGCGAGCGTGATGCGGTCGATCGCGCGTTCCAGCACGCCGTCGCGACCGAGGGCATCTGGGATATCGAGTGCACGATTCGCCGAGCCGACGGTGTGGAGCGACAGATCTGGAAGACGGCCCGCATCAAGCGTGGCAGCGATGGGCGGCTGGAGAAGATGCTCGGCATTGTCGGTGACGTGACCGAGCAGCGACAGGTGGAGCGCGAACGCACACGCGCCGAACTCGCGCTGCGTGATGCCGATCGCCGCAAGGATGAATTTCTCGCGACGCTGGCGCATGAACTCCGCAATCCGCTGGCGCCGATCCGGAACGGACTCGAGATCATTCGCATTGCCGGCGCCAACGCGAGCATCATTGAACAGACGCGGAACATGATGGATCGCCAGATGAAGCAGATGGTGCGCCTGGTCGACGATCTGCTCGACGTCAGTCGCGTCACCAGTGGCAAGCTCGAACTGCAGCGCGAGCGCTTCGATCTGCAGCTGATGATCGACATCGCGATTGAAACGGCGCGCCCACTCATCGACAGCGCGAGACTGACGCTCACCGTTCAGCCGCTACACGAACCGATCATTCTCGACGGCGATGTGACACGTCTGGCGCAGGTCATCTCGAACCTGCTCTCCAATTCGGCACGCTACACACCCCGCGGTGGCAGCGTCGCATTGACCATCGCGCGCGAGCCGGGCGCGGTGGTGCTGTCAGTGAAGGACAACGGGATCGGCATTCCGCCTTCGATGCTCGAGAGCATCTTCGGGATGTTCACGCAGGTCGATCGGCGCCTCGAGAAGGTGTCCGGTGGCCTCGGACTCGGCCTGTCGCTGGTGAAGGCCATTGTCGATGGACATGGTGGCATCGCGGAAGCGCGCAGCGATGGCGACGGGCTGGGAAGCGAATTCCTGATTCGGTTGCCGATCAAGGACAGCAGCAACCACGCCGCGATGCTGTAGCGCGGCGATGGAGTGCGCGGCTACAGCATGTACCGCCGAAGATCCTCGTCCTGGCTCACCGACTCGAGTCGGTTGCGCACCATCGGCGCATCGACAACGATGCCGTCACGTCCCGATTCGGGAAGACCGTACAGCAATTCCTCGAGCAACGTCGTCATCACGGTGTGAAGGCGACGCGCACCGATGTTCTCCATGCGCGAGTTGCAGACGGTGGCGACGCGCGCCAGCTCGGCAATGCCGTCAGCTGCAAACGTCAGGCTCGCGCCGTCCGATGCGACGAGCGCCGCGTACTGCTTCGTCAACGCGTGCTCCGGCTCCGTCATGATGCGCACGAAGTCTGACTCCGTCAGCGGCAGCAGTTCGACGCGGATCGGGAATCGGCCCTGCAACTCCGGAATCAGGTCGCTGGGTTTCGAAACGTGAAAGGCTCCGGCCGCGAT
>JANLPZ010000186.1:0-19761 GCA_031367535.1 Gemmatimonadaceae bacterium | reverse complement strand
TTCGCTGTGGTCATCCGTGTGAGTGCGTCGAGGTGCTTGATGATTTCGGCGAGTTCGCGCTTGAGTGTCGCGAGTCGGGCGCTCGCATCACGCGGCACGCGCTGATCCGCACCAACCGTCATGCCGTAGAGATACTCCAGTTGTGCGAGGAGTTTCGGCGCCTGATAGCGACCTTCCGCGGTCTCCAGTGCGCGCACAATGTCCTCTGCTTCACGCGTCATGGGCGCGCCACGCGACTGCATCTGCGTACGCGTTTCGCGAGCGCGGGTGAGCGTAGTTCGCGCCTCCTCGATCGCGGCGCGTACCGCGAGTTCGTGACGTTCCTGCGCGACGAGCACCACGTCGGTGATGCCGTCCACTTTCACACGCGGATCGGCCTGCACGATCAGTGGCTGGGTGAGCGTATCACCGTCGACAATCAGGCGCACACTGTATCGGCCCGGTGCCACCATCGGACCGCGACCACCAGGCGTCGTGGCATGCAGCAGGTCCCACGAAAAACGATTCTCGCCGATGTTATCGGTGATGGCGGTGGCACTCACTGCCCCGCGCCGTGGTGCACGCATGGCCTGGTCAGTCGTGGTGCGCGCGGCCGTACCCGCCGTCGTGAACGTGCGTACGATGGCGCCCAGCGGTGAGCGGATTTCGAGCACCGGCGCAGCCATAGGCTTGCTGCCGATCCAGTAGTCGATGGTCGCAGCGGCGCCAGGATATTCAGGATTGCCTGGCGCGGCCGGTGACGGCTGATATCGCCAGCGTGTTGCCACACGCGGCGTGTGCAGTATGGCGCGCTTGCTCGTGTTCGCGTCGGCGTATTGCACGAGCGGTGTCAGGTCATCGAGAATCCAGAATCCGCGACCCATCGTGGACAACACGAGATCACGCCGCTGAATCTTGATGTCGGTGATCGGCACGACCGGCAGGTTGAGCTGCATCTGTGCCCACGAGGCACCGTCGTTGTTGCTGACGTAGAATCCAAATTCCGTTCCGAGGTAGAGCAGGCCCTGATGCTCCGGGTCTTCGCGCACGACGCGCGTCGGTGTGTCATCCGGTACACCGTTCGTGCCGGTGGTGAGGCGTGTCCAGGTACGGCCGTAGTCGGTGGTGCGATAGGCGTACGCCTTGAAGTCGCCAAGCAGATAGCGATAGACGGCGATATAGGCCGTGCCCTTGCGATGCCGCGACACATCGATGTTCTGCACGCGTCCGCCCGGTGGAAGATCAGGTGGCGTGACCTTCGTCCACGAGACGCCGTTGTTGCGCGTGACGAAAACCGGGCCGTCGTTGGAACCGGTCCAGATCACACCGGGCTCGATCGACGACTCGCGAATGGCGTAGAGCGTCGAGTAGAACTCTTCACCCGTCACATCGCGTGTGATCGGACCACCGCTGACCCCTTGTGTTTCCGGCGTGTTGGCGGTGAGATCCGGCGACATCCGCTCCCACGTGACACCGTCATCACGCGAGCGGTGCAGGAACTGCGAGCCGAAATACACCGTGCCTTTCACATTCGGCGACACATCCATCGGCGACACACGCTGGAAGCGATAGATCAGATCCTTGGGATCGTTGCCGTACAGCGACTGTGCACCGACCCACGAATTCTGTTCCTGGCCGGTGATCATGTGAAGCCGTGAGAACTGTCCCTTGCACGCCCCGTAGACGACATCCGCATTCCACGGACTTGGCACGATCGGTCCTGTTTCGCAGCCCGGGCCAGTCATCCAGTATTGCGCCGGCTGATCTGGCTTCACGCTGAAGATCGGCAGCGACGGCACGATCACCGTCGTATTGTCCTGCTGCGCGCCGTAGACACGATACGGATAGTGATCGTCGAGAAAGACCTGATAAATCTCCGATGTACTCTGATTGTATTGCGTGCTCCAGGTGCGCCCACCGTCCATCGACACGTTCGCGCCACCGTCATTGGACTGAATCATGATGGCCGGATCGGTTGGGTTGATCCAGATATCGTGATTGTCGCCATGTGGGGTGTTGATCGCGACGAAACTCTTCGCCCCATCGATGCTCTTCCACATCGTTTCGTTCTGCACCCAGACGTTGTCGGCGTTGGTCGGGTCGGCATCGATGTTGGTGTAGTAGAACGGCCGCAGCAGCAGCGCGTTCATGGTCGAGACCTGCGTCCACGTATCGCCCGCGTCGTCTGAGCGATACACACCCGCCTTCGGCTTCTCCGCTTCCATCAACACGTACACACGACGTGGTGACGCGGGTGACACGGCGATATTCGACTTGCCGATGATGCCCGTGGGCAGGCCGCCGCCGAGTTTCGTCCACGTGCTGCCGCCATCGGTGGAGCGAAAGATGCCGCCGTCATCCTTGCTGCCGGAGATGATCGCCCACGGTCGACGCACACCGCGCCAGGCGGCGGCGTACAGTGTGTTCGGATCATCGGGCTTTGCACTCAGATCGGTGATGCCTGTCGAATCATTCACGAACAGGACCTTCTCCCAGCTCTGACCGCCGTTTGTTGTGCGATAGACGCCGCGTTCCTTCGAGTTGCTGAAGGGCGGACCCTGCGCCGCTACAAACGCGATGTCCGGATTGGTCGGATTGACGACGATCGCCGCGATCTGTCCGACGTCGCGCAAACCGAGGAACGTCCATGTCCTGCCGGCATCGAGCGAGCGATAGATGCCGCGCCCGACGATCACATTCGACCGAATGCCGTCGGACCCCGTGCCGACCCACACCACATCAGGATTCGACGGTGCCACACGAATCGATCCGATCGAGCCGGTCGAGAAGAATCCGTCGGAGACGTTGATCCAGTTCTGGCCCGCGTCGGTGGTCTTCCAGACGCCGCCGCCGGTGGCTCCCATGTAGAACTCGAGCTTCCGTTGTGGTACGCCGGTCACCGTGGTGACACGACCGCCGCGAAACGGGCCGATGTTGCGGAAGCGCAGCGTTTGCGCCGCGCGTGGATCGATGCCGCCGGTCGTTTGTGCGGGCAGTGTCGCGACGAGAGTCAGGCCGAGAACGGCGACGCGAGTGACGAGATTGAGCAGAGGCATGGCGGTCAGCATGTAAGGAAGCGGGATGCCTTGAGTTTACAGCGAATGCGCGACGTCCGCGCGGTTCGCCTGGTGCGCCGCACGTTCGCTACAGCTGGCCCGTCGATCCCCAGATCTCGACCATCGCCCGATATGCCGGATCGCTGTAACGATTGAGCAGGAACGCGGACGCGTACGACGGCAGCGTGCTGCCGGTGATGTGTGCAGCAAGCAGTTCTCCGCCGGCCGGCGACGCCATCAGTCCATAGCCGGACAGCGCGGCGTGCACATAGGCACCCTCGACGGCGAGCGGCCCGATGAGCGGGCGATTCTCTTCCGTCTTCGTGTAATAGCCGCCGTCCACGTACATCGGCGGCAGGCGATCGAGGTACTGTGCGAGGCCGGGTGCGAGACGCACCATGCCGCGCATGACCACTTCCGGATAGAACGCGTCGTCGGGCAGTGGCAATACGGCGTTGGCGAAACGGTGCGCGCTGTGATAGTCCCACAGCATCAACACCGTCTGGTTCTGGCGATACCCTTCGGGCCGCAGATGAATGCCGGCCGGCATCGGTTCGGTCAGCCAGCGCGTCTCGTCACTGGCGGCGAGATCGTCGCGTTCGTCGTCGGTCCACGACAGCGTCTGCGCATCGTCGAGAATCACGAGACCGGTGTTGCGATCGACAACGCCGAGCGTGTCCTCGAACGCCACCTTCAGATGCATTTCGGAGAAGAGTGGCAGGTCGACATCGATGAGTTGCGACACGTCCCTGGCGAATGGACCCGCACAGTTGATGAAACGTGGCGTCGCGATATGTGCACTTGTGCCGTCGGCGCAATCGATGGAGACGCCCGCGACGCGACCACTCTCCACGTTGACGGCGCTCACTCGGCCCGACAGGAAACGCACGCCGGACGCCCGTGCCTCGTCGAAGAGGTACATGCCGAGTTGCTGGCCGCTCATCCAGCCACAGCGACGCGCGTGCACCACGGCCACGACGTCGGGCGCCAGGAAGGGGAAGTGTGTGCGGATCGCGGCCGAATCGAGAAACAGATCGGCGCCCGTCGGGTGGTTGTGATATCCGACATGGGCGCTCGGCTGATATGTCCGGGCGTCGTCGATGCTGCGATACGTGCGCAGGTCACCGGCGCCCTGCGCCACAGCCGTCGCGGCATCGGTGATGAATCGAGCGGCGGTCGACGCGTTGGCGGTCGCGTAGACGTAGCCGCGTCGATTGAGCAGGAATCGGTTATCGCTCGCGTCGGCCCACAGCTCGAGCAGGTCGATGCTGCGATTCATCAGCCGTACCATGGCGTCGTCGGGGCCGGGCCACCAGTTGCGATAAGCCTCGGTGGATTTATCGCTGGTGAGGGTGAGCGGCGACCGTTCGTCGATGAGCGTGACGTTGGTGATGCCGCGCATGGCGAGCGCGTGTGCGGTGGCAATGCCCGCGATTCCGGCGCCGCAGATCACGACGTCACTGGTGCTGTGCATAGCTGGAACATTAGCGACCGTGGCACGGTCTACGGAACGCGCGGGCATCATGCTTGCACAGCGGTCATTTCGGGACTCTTCCGATTCGTTGCCTCTCGATACGCGTTGCCATGACCTCCATTCGCCGCTGGCCGCTCCTGCACGTTGTGTCCGTCTCGCTGCTCGGTGCATGCGGCTCCGCGACCAGTCAGTCAGATCCCGTGCCGATCGATCCCGGGACTGGCGGTGTGCCGACGCTTTCACGTGTCACGGTCGCGACAGGGCTCAGCAGTCCATGGGACGTCGCGTTCGCCGCCAATGGCACGATGTTCTACACGGAGCGGTGCGCGGGCCTCTCGGTGCGCTTCGCGGATGGTTCGGTCACGCGCCTGTTCGGCGCGGCTGGTGCCTCGCTGGTGGCAGCCGATCTGTCGTGCGAAGGCCAGAGCGGGATGAACGGTGTGGCCCTCGATCCTGCGTTTGCGTCGAACCGTCGGATCTATGTCTACATGGGATCGACCCTCAACACGCCGCGCACGAATCGTGTCATCCGGCTGGTGCTTGGCACGGATCTGAAGACGGCCAGTCAACGCGTGGACATCATCACCGACATCCCGTTCAAGCATGTCGGCACCGCCAATGGTGGCGCCGGTGCACACAGTGGCGGTCGGATCCGGTTTGGTCCGGATGGGTTCCTTTACGTCACTACCGGCGACAATCACAATCGACTCCTTCCACAAAGCCCGACGTTGCTCGGCGGCAAGGTGTTGCGTGTCACGACCGACGGTGCCGCGGCGTCGGGGAACAACGCACCACCCGGTTTCGACCGACGTGTGTTCACGTACGGCCACCGCAATGTGCAGGGCATCAGCTTCCGCCCCGGCACCGGTCAGCCGTTCAGTGGGGAACATGGCCCGAACCACACCGACGAAGTCACGCCGCTCGTGAATGGCGGGAACGGTGGCTGGGATCCGCAGAATCGTCCCGCGCTCACCTGTCCGGACAACTATTGCGGCTACGCGGGTGATCCGACGACGATGCCGATGACTGATGTGACGCGATTCCCGAGCGCGATGCGTGCCGCGTGGATCAACAACGGTGCATCGCAGGGAATGGGGCCGGTCGAGTTTCTGTCCGGCACACAGTGGGGCCTGTGGAACGGGCGTCTCGCGGTCGGTCTGATGGGCGGTTCGCGCGTCGAAATTCTCGATCTCGACTCGGCCGGCATGAGCATCAGCAACACGAACGCGGGGTTGCCGTCAGTGCGATATCGCTCGCTGGTGCAGGGGCCGGACGGCAATCTCTACGTGGTCACAGACACGGGCGAGATCTGGAAGGTGACACCGGGGAAGTAACGCGACGGCGGTGTCGCGCGGTCACGGCGTCAGAACACGGCGTGATCGCCGCGCTCCGGCCCACGTTTGTCATGCACCAGCATCGCGTAATAGTCGAAGAGTGTTTCGGTGCCGGTTTCCGGTGTGGCGCTCGCATCATACCGGCCGGTGACCGGGTCGCGCACCAGCATCGACTCAGTCGCGTAGTAGCGGCCGATTCGCGCCAGCTCCGCCTTCTCGGCCAGGGCCGGAATCACACGGCCGAGTGTGCCGAGCACGGCGACGATGACATCGAGCATCGCGACCGGAACGTGTGTGAACTTGGGCGCTCGGCCAAGCAGTGCGCTGAGATGTTCGCCCTGCTGTTTCGGTGTGATGGCGGGCCCTGGTCCGCCGATCGGCAGCACGTGATCATGTCGCGAGGTGTCGTCGAGACAGTCCGCGAGATAGGCACCGAGGTCAGCGTCGCTGATCGGCTTGCAGGCGGTCAGGGTACCGTCGCCGAATAGGAGAAATGGCTTGCCGGCGCGCACCCGTTCGATCTGTCCTGAGAGGGACTTGAAGAAGGCCGTCGCCCGCACGATCGAATACGTGACGCCAGAGTCGATCAGCGTTCTCTCAAAGGCGAGTTTCGCCTGTTGAAAGGCGAGCAGTGGCTTCTGCACGCAGATGGCTGAGAGCAGCACGAACTGTGTGATGCCGGACTGCCGGGCCGCGGTCAGTGCAAGCACATGCGCCAGATGATCGATCGCCCATGCGTCCTTCGGTGTGCCAGTGCGTGAGGCGAGGCAGGACACGACCGCGTCGAATTGTTCGCCCTGAAATCCGTCACGCGACAGTGATGTCGGATCACTGACGTCCCCGAAGCGAATGGTGGCGCCTGCGAGTGCTGCGAGACGTGCGTCGTCGGTCACCGCATCGCGCGCGGCGGTCTGCGGTCGGATGAAACACACCACGTCATGACCACGCTCGAGCAGCGCGCGAACCGTCGCACGACCGATGGTACCGGTTGCGCCAAGCAGAAATACCCGACGGGGATGCGGCGACCGCGTTACTGATTCACTGCGCGCCGGACCAGTCACGACACGATCATCGCGCGTCACCGACCGATCGTGCGCTGCGCTGCAGCAAGGCGTCGACGGCATTGGCGAAATTTGCGGCCGCGTCCGGATGTGTCCGGAAATACAATGATGGTTCGATCATCTCGAGTTCCATCAGTGCCAGTGAACCGTCGTGCAATCGTACAAGATCGACGCGTGCCTGAAATGGCATCGGCGTGACGGCGCGGATCACCGTGTCGGTCACGCGTCGCACGTCATCGGTAATCGGCACCGACGTGATGCTCCCGCCATGTTCTTCCTGCACGCGGAAGTCGCCGGACTCCGGCACCTTGCGCACGGCGTGACTGAGGTGGCCACCAAAGTAGAACACCGACAGCTCACCTTCCGTGAGCACCGAGTGCACGAACGGCTGTGCACACCAGGGTCGGTCGGCGAAGGTGCGCACGAGTTCATCGAGTTGCGAGTCGCTGAGTGGTGCGCGCAGGCGGAATGTGTCGAGTGCATTTGCGCTGACGACGGGCTTGACGACAACTTCATCGCTGCCGAGTCGGGCGAAGAGTCTGGTGAAGTCCGGCGCTGTTGCCGTGTCGCCCCAGAGGCTTGGCACGATCGCGACACCGCGGAGCGCGAGCTCCTCGAGGTAGCGTTTGTCGAGATTCCAGACGATCAGGTCACGCGCATTGACGAGCAGCGCGCCGCTCGCCTCAATGCGTGCGAGCGTGTCGAGAAATTCGTGAATGCGCAGATGATAGTCCCACGTGGTGCGGACGATCACCAGATCGAAACGGCTCCAGTCCACCGTGCTGTCGGACCACGGGATTTCGACGGCGTCACACCCGCGATCGCGCAGTTCCGTGACAACCAGTTCGTCGTCGATGACGTAGCCGGTGCGATCTTCGAGTGTCAGCAATGCAATGCGTGGCATGCCGACAATCGTACCTACGACGCGCGCGGCCCTGAACCCCCTTCAATCTTTCGTAGCTCGCGCAACCGTGCTTCGGCGACGGCGAGGTCGATGCCTGGCGCGACTTCGTCGTCAGTCATGCCGAGAATTTCGCGCGCACGTGCCACCACCGGTGCGCCGCCGGTCGCCAGTTCACCGAAGGCGATCTCGGCGCGGCGACAGAGGCGTTCTTCGTCGGCCATGTTGGTGTAGCGGCGATTGACGCGCATGGCGGTGATGCGTGCGTGCACCCCTTCGTGGAGGATCGTTGCGGCGACCTGTGCGAGTGTGAAGGTCGGGTTCACGACGAAGGTGGTGTCGATCACCATGATGCGGGTGTCGTGGAAGAACACACCGCGATTGGGCCAGCGCTTGACCCAGATGCAGGTCACGTCGCGCCGCAGTCGCCGCAGGTTGTGCGGCATGTGGCGACCGATCAGCGCCAGTGCTTCACCGAGTCGCGCTTCGAGCTGCGTGTTGTCGATGTCGTCGCGTTCGTTGAGGAACCACACCGGCACGCCATCGACGACCCGCTTCACGGAGCGGGTGGCGTCGTAGCGATCGCGGAAGGCGGGTGGCAGCAGGTCGCGAAGCATGGCGGAAAGGTGTACGAAATCGAACGTGGGTGCCGGGTTACTTCTCTTCCCACCCCGTATCGAGCAGGATCTTCCACTTCCCGTCGGCCTGCCGGCGCCAGAGCGTCATGTACCTGCCGCGCGACAGTGTGTCGGTGCGGGTGCTGCGACGTACCATCGCGTACCGCCCGACGGTCACGCCCGTCACGCGGTCGGCATAGGCGACGGCGTCGGTGGGCTCCCAGACCAGCAATTTGGACGGGTCGGCGAAGATCGCCTTGTCGCTCGCTGCCACCGGCACGGCGCCCCGCAGCAGGATCAGGCCCCCGCTGCCCGGCTTGGCAACATCGGCGGCGAGCCGCGCATTCCACGCCGGCGCGCCGCTGTCGGCGACGGCCCGCGCGAACTCGCGATCGGCAGCGAATAACTGGTCCTGCAGATCGCGGTCATCCGGCATCGGCTTCGGTGGCAGCGACTTCGGCACGCAGGCAATACACGCGACAACGGCGACAATCATCGGAATGCGCATGGTGCTCCGGTTGGGCTGTCATTGAAGATACCTCTCGTGCGTTCACGGGGGTCCGTCACGCGTCGAACTGCTTGGCTCACACAAAGCAGCGGAGCAACAGAGGGCTCGCGGCGCCTACAGCGTTCGGGCAAACAATTTTCACGCGGGGCCCGCGGTGGACGCGGGGAAGGGCAACAGCAAGTGCTTTTGTAACAGCGTCTCGCGAGCGCAGTTAGAAAAGCACTTGCTTTCCACCCGCTCCCCCGCGGGCCCCGCGTGAAAATTGTGTCTGGAACCCGGTAGATGCCGCCCCCCTCTGTTGCTCTGTGTGAGACCCGCAGTTGTCAGTGGAAGTCGTGGCTGCGGGCGTGTTCGGCGCCGAGGTGGGCGTCGAGGGGGGTGAAGATGCGGCCGCGGAGAGTGACGACGTTCGATTCGACTTGCAGCGTGCCGCGCACGAGCAGCAGTGGTGAGGTGGAGATTTTCAGTGCGTCGCGTTCGAAGCGTTGCGGTGTGACGACGACGTTCACGATGCCGGTTTCGTCTTCCAGTGAGAGGAACACGAACCCCTTCGCCGTGCTCGGACGCTGACGGCAGATGACGAGGCCGGCGATCGCGACCTGCTCTGTATCGCGGCCGTTGGTCTGTACATCGCGCGCGGTGCGGATGCCGTTCGGTTGCAGCAGCGGGCGCAGATGCCGCATCGGATGCCCGTTGAGCGACACACCCGTGACGCGATAGTCCGCCTCGGTGAGATCGGCCATCGACATGCGTGGCAATGCGGCATCGGGGAGCATCACGTTCGGTGCCAGAGGGCCGGCATCACCACGCACCGAGGCCAGCACTTCCCACAGTGCACGACGTCGTCGCGTCGCGAGTGGTTCATGCAGGAACATACCATCGAACGCGCCACATTCCGCGAGCAATCGCAGCGCGCGTCGATCGAGCCGTGTGCGACGCACCACGTCACTCACATCACTGAATGCGCCTTCGGTGAGCGCCGCTTCGAGTTTGCCACGTGCGGCGGCGCCGAGCCCGCGCACGCTGCGCACACCGAGGCGCACGGCGGGCGCCGTGGATTGCGGTGCGCGTGATTCGAGCGTGGCATCCCACGCCGAGCGGGTCAGGTCCACCGAGCGCACTTCGACACCGTGCCGGCGTCCATCCTCGATCAGTGTGCCCGGTGCGTAGAACCCCATCGGTTGCGCGTTCAGCATCGCGGCGAGGAATTCGGCATGGTAGTAGTGCCGGAGCCACGCCGAGGCATACACGAGCAAGGCAAAACTTGCCGCGTGGCTCTCGGGAAAGCCGTAGTCGGCAAAGGCGTTGATCTGTGCGAAGATGCGGTTCGCGACATCATCGTCGATACCGTTCGCACGCATGCCGGCGAGCATCTTCTGGCGCAGCGCTTCCATTTTTTCGTGACTGCGCTTGTGGCCCATCGCCCGTCGCAGCGTATCGGCCTCACCGGCGGTGAATCCGGCACAGGCAATCGCGACCTGCATACCCTGTTCCTGAAACAGCGGCACACCGAGTGTGCGCTTGAGGATCGGTTCGAGCGAGGGATGCGGATAGATCACTTCCTCGACACCCGCGCGTCGTCGCAGATACGGATGCACCATCGCCCCCTGAATCGGGCCAGGGCGAATGAGTGCCACTTCGACGACGAGATCGTAGAAGCAGCGCGGCTTGAGGCGCGGCAGCGTATTCATCTGCGCACGACTCTCGATCTGGAACACGCCGATCGTATCAGCGGCACACATATCGTCGTACACCGCCTGGTCACTGGTATCGAGCAGCGCCAGGTCGATCGTCACGCCGCGTGTGTGCCGTACATACACGAGACAATCCTGCAACACCGTGAGCATGCCGAGTCCGAGCAGGTCGATCTTGACCAGACTCGCCGCATCGAGATCATCGCGCTCCCACTGAATCACCGTGCGCCCCGGCATCGACGCCGGCTCGATCGGCACCACGGTCGACAGCGGCTCCCGCGTCAACACAAATCCGCCGACATGAATCGAGCGATGACGTGGCAACTGATGCAGCCCATCGACGATATCCGCCAGCGCGCGCACGCGCGGATCGTTCGGATCGAGGCCGGCGCGTTCGAGGATGTCTGTGCGCGGCACTGCAACTGTATTTGAGGGCAAGGGCACTGAGGGCACCGAGTGCGTGCCAGGCGAGGCTTCGGTCGCGGCGGTCGTTTCAACTGCAACTGCGTTGGGGGGATAGGACGGGGAGGCCGGAGAGTGCTCGGCGGTACCGGCGTCGGTGATTGGTGGATTTTTTTTTGTGACAGCAACAGCAACAGCAACAGCAACAGCAACTTCTGGCTTTGTCGCAGTTGCTGTTGCAGGTCCAAAAGTATTTTTACGATTGTTCGCGTGCGCACCGATGGTCAGGTCACGGACGCACTCTCCGGCCTCCCCATCCTTTCCCCACAAAGCAGTTTCACTTGAACGCGCACCAGCGCTCAGGTCACGGACGCACTCGGTGTTCTCGGTGTTCTCGTTCTCCAGAGCAGTTTGGTCGGCATGCAGTCGCAGTGTCAGGTCACGGACACCCTCGACGTTCTCAGTTCTCCCGATGTAGCCCGACAGATCGAGCTTCGCGCGCTCGGCGGGCAGGATGCGGCGGGTGCGGGCGGCGGGGATGGCGGCGAGGCGTTCTTCGCGTTCGTAGCGTTTGCGGAGCTCGGGTTTGTCGAGTGTGTTCTCGCCGTCGTAGGCATCGATGTCAGCCGACGCGGTGCGGATCGAGGGGCGACGATTCGTGAGCGGCACGTGGGTGTCGTGTCGCTCGGCCTCCGGCAGATCGACCGCAAACTCGCGCTTCCCCAGGTCGCGTCGGATGTGCGGCAACTCGGCGTCGGGTTTGTCGGCGCGATGCACGGGTCCCGTCTGTCCCACCGTGCGCGCGGTGGCTTCCACGAATGCGGTGCGCCGCAGGTCGTCGTCGCTCGCGATGCCGATGCCGGCACGCAATGCTGCGGCAGTACTGCGTGCACTGAAGCGATCGCTGACGGCGGCCAGTGCATCGCCCTGCTCGATCGAGAACCCGAGCACACGCGCCGCATCGCGCACAGCACTGCGGCCACGATAGGTGATCTGTTCGCAGACCATCGCGGCATGTTCACGGCCGTAGCGTTCGTACACGTATTGCAACACGCGTTCACGCTCGCGGTGCGCGAAGTCGATGTCGATGTCGGGCGGCTCGCGACGATCCTCGCTGAGGAAGCGCTCGAAGAGCAGGTCCATACGGATCGGATCGACGGCCGTGATGCCGAGGCAGTAGCAGACGGCGGAGTTGGCGGCGGAACCACGGCCCTGACAGAGAATCCCTTCACGCCGGGAGAAACGCACGATGTCCCACACGATCAGGAAGTAGCCCGCCATCTCGAGACGACGGATCACGTTCAGTTCGTGCGCGAGCTGCTTCTCCTGCGGCGGTGTGCGCGTGTTGCCCCAGCGTTCGGCGGCGCCGGTTTCGACGAGTTGTGCGAGATAGTCGTCTTCGCTGACACCGGGCGGCAGCGGGAACCGCGGCAGTGATGGCTTGAGTTGACTGATCCGGAACTGACTGCGCTCGGCGATCATTCTTGTGGCGCGCAGACCGCTCTCGTGTCCGAGCCAGCGCTTGTGATGCAGTGCGGTGGACTTGAGATACCACTCGCCATTGGGGCGCAGCCGTGTGCCCATCGCATCGAGCGGGCGGCCGTGACGCAGTGCGGTCAGGGCATCATGTGTCGAACGTCCCTGTCGGGTGGCGTAGTGGGCATTGTTTGTCACCACCCACGGCACGCCGATGCGTCGCGCGATGGGAATGAGCTGGCGCACGAGTGCCCGTTCCTCCGGCAGGCGATGATCCCAGACTTCGATCGCGAATGCATCGTCGAACAGATCGCGCAGTGTGCCGGCGATCCGATTCGCGCCCACCACATCACCGGCGGCGAGCGCAGTCGGAATCGCGCCGCGCGGACAGCCACTCAGCGCATACAGGCCGGCGGTGTGCTGCGCGAGCAACGCGAACGGCACGGAGGGTGCGCCCCGTTCCGGCACGTCCATGCGGGCGCGCGTGATGAGTGTGCCGAGGTTGCCGTAGCCGATGCGTGAGGTGGCGAGGAGGGTGAGATGGTGCAGCGCGCCATCGGACTGCACGGTGAGTTCGGCGCCGATGATGCCGGCGATTCCGGCGGCATCGGCGGCCTGCGCGAAGCGCACGGCGCCACCGAGTTCATCGTGATCGGTGAGCGCGATGGCGGACTGTCCGGTGATGACGGCGCGCGCGACGAGCTCCTCAGGTGCCGACGCCCCGTCGAGCAGCGAAAAGGCGCTGTGACAATGCAACTCGACGTACTCGGAGGTGCTCATCGCGATGGCCTGCTAGATTGGGTGGCATGGAGACTTCCGGCACACCACGTCGCGACGCGATGCGACTGACCCCTGGCTCGCACGATGCGCTGAAGGCCGAGATTCTCTCGGCGGCCGACACGATGTCCATCGAGGAACTGGACACGCTGCCGTACGGCATGATCCAGCTCGACGCGACGGGGCGCATCCTGAAGTACAACGCCGTCGAGAGTCGCCTCGCGCAACTGCCGCAGGAATCGACGATCGGCCGGAAGTTCTTCAGTGAAGTCGCGCCGTGCACGAAGGTCCAGCAGTTCTACGGGCAGTTCAAGGAAGGCGTGCTGCGCGAGTCGCTGGACACGACGTTCTCGTTCCACTTTGCCTTCAAGCAGAACCCGCGCGACGTGACGGTGCGGCTGTTCTACAGCAAACGCACGCGCAGCGTGTGGGTGATGGTGTCCGACCGCGAAGGCAATCCGCTCAACGAGATCTGACGGCGACTGCAACTGCCTTGACGCAAAGACGCAAAGACGCCAAGCTGTCAGTCGCATAACGGCAACGTCCAACTGCAAAGGCAAGAGCAACTGCATTAACGCAAAACTGCAACTGCCGCAAAACTGCGGTGTGGGGTAGACAATTGCGCGCGACTCTGGCGCTGGCGTATCGCGGATCGTCGAAATAGCTGTTGGAACTGCAACAGCCACCGCAGTTTTTACAAAAATGCGATCGTCATATTTGTGTGGAATGTCGAGCCGCGCACCGGACGCTCGGCTGGTTGGTGGTTTTTGCTGTTGCTGTTGCTGTTGCTGTTGCTGTTGCTGTTGAGCGTTGCGGCTATGCGGGCCGACCGCTTGGCGTCTTTGCGTCTTTGCGTCAAAGCAGTTGCCCGACCCTTGGCGCCTCTGCGTTGATGCAGTTGCAGTTGCGGGCCGGCGCAATGCAGTGCGGTCAGTCATACCAGCCCTGCAGGATCCAGGCGTCGGGGTCGTGGTAGATGAGCAGGGTGCCGACTTCGCGCGTACGGAGATACCAGTAGTCGCGCGCGAACGGGGTGCGCCACCAGGCGCCGGTGAGGCGCTCGGGGCCGATGCTTTCGTGCACGGTGAAGGTGTGTGACTGCCACACGCCGGCGATCGGGCGTTGTGCTTCGTCGCAGGTCATGCGGATCGGTTGCGGCGTTTCGAGCAGGCGCAGTGCGGCCGGTGTCGCGCTGCGATGGGGGGTGAAGAGCGGCAGCCAGGCGCCGGTGTGGGTGATCGGTGCGGTGTCGTCGCTGCGTGCCGCGACGGCGTTCTGCGCCACCGCACTGGCGGCGGCGAGTGCGGTATCATCGCCATCCACCAGTTCGGCCCACGCACCGGCGTGTTCGGCGCGATGATCGTCGCGCAGCACGGGTCGCATCACGGCGTTGGGGCCGAGGGTGCTGCGCAGTCGTTCGAGAGCCGCGAGGGCGGCACCGGGATCACGCCAGCCGGCGTCGAGCAGATCGCCCTGCTCACCCGTCGCCGGTACGGTGTTGGTGAGCGTGACCGTCACACCGCATATCGGCGCAACAAGAGACCAATCAGACAACAGCGCCCGACAGCGTTCAAACAGCGGCGCCACCCTGGCCAGCGGATGGGCGGGCCGCACTTCGCGCGTGATCGTCTCGGCGGGCGTGAGATCGTCGCGCTTTTGTGTGCCACCATCGAGATGGAGTGTGATCGCCACTGCGCCGGCGGCGAGACCATCGCGGACGAGGTCGCGCACCAGTGTTTCCAGGGCCGCCCTGACGAGAAAAAGCGCTGGCTCCATGGTGTCGCTGCTGCCGCCCAACTCCGCTGTCACCGAGCGCTGGGCTTCGAGCCGCGCGAGGACCGGGCGGCGGGGGTCGTCACCGTGGGCGAGGCGCCAGGCGCGTAAGCCGGCGCCGCCCCAGCGCCGTTCGATGTCGGCGACGGGGAGATTGGCGAATCCGCCGACGGTTTTGATACCGAGTGCTTCGAGGGTGGCGACCAGTTCGGCGTCGAGCGGCAGGAAGCCGAGTGGGAGGGGGCTGAGGAAGGCCGCGTCGCCGCCGGAGGGGATGCAGAAGGCGAAGGGCTGACCCGCCGGCGGATGCTGCCAGGTGGCGGCACGGGCGGCGGCGCAGGAGTCGGCGATGGCGACGCGGGCGCTGGGGTGCCAGCGCTGGGCGATCGTGAGGAGTGTGCGGGCGAGGCGGCGTTCACCGCCAATGGCATCGAAGCCGGTGGCGCCGACCCACCAGGTGCCGTTGATGGCGCCGGCGGGCGAGACATGCGGGCTGGCCTGAATCAGGGCGGCTGTGGCGCGGGTGAGGGCGCCGGCGATGGCGATCTCGTCCCAGGGCAGGATCTCGAGTCGGGTGCAGCGGGCGCGGGCGGCGGTGACCGTCATGCCGGCGCGGACGCGGGCTTTGCCGGCGGCGGCGGTCACGGCGCGCAGGGTATTGCCGTCGGCGAGGGCGAGGAGGCGGTCGTCCCAGTGTTTGCTGTCGTCCGCCACCTTGGTCGGCGCCGGCTCAGGGGCGGTGAGTCCGAGGCCGAGTCCCAATTGTTTCGGGCCCTGATTGGCGCGCCAGACGGCGCCGACCGGGAAGCGGGGGATACGGACACAGGCGACGCGCCAGAGGGACGGCATGGATCGGAGGCGGCGGGCGCGAGGAGAACGGGGGAGGCGGGCTGGGTGGTGAGCGGGGGTAGGGAGGGAGACGATACCGAACAAACACCGAAAATCAAGGAAGGCGCCAGTGGTGGCGGATTGTGATTCGTAGTGCGCGAATGTGCTGATGGGTGCGGGAGCGATGGCCGTTAGCGTGTCATGACTCGCGAGCGGGGTAACCATGGGCACACCAGAAGTAGCTTCCAGAGGCTACCTTATGGACATGCGGACAGTCGGCCTCAAGCTCCTGAAGAACCGGCTCAGCGAGTACATCCGTCTTGTTGCAAACGGCGAGACGATCCTCGTCACTGATCGCGATCGCGTCGTTGCTGAATTGCGTCCGCCGGCGCTGTCGCACCCGCTGCTGGCGGATGCGTTGCTGGCTGACATGGTGCGTCGGGGCGAGCTGACACTGCCGACGGTCACCGGTGGAGGGCCACCGCCCCGCATTCCGGTCGCGTCCCTGGAAGAGATCCTCGCGGAACTGGACGAGAGTCGCGCGGATCGATGATCTACCTCGACACCTCAGTGGTGTTGGCCCACCTGTTGGGTGAGGCACGCGCGCCGAAGGCAGCGTTCTGGGATGATGTGCTCGTCAGCAGCCGGCTGCTGGAATACGAGCTGTGGAATCGGCTGTATGCGCGCGGGATTGTGGCGTCGCATGGCGATGCCGTGCGAGCGTTGCTTGCACGCATGGTGATACTCGAACTCACGCCGGCAGTACTCGCGCGTGCGCTCGCGCCGTTCCCGCTGCCTGTGCGCACGCTGGATGGATTGCACCTTGCCTCGATCGCGCATCTGCGCGCACAACGTCAGGCGGTGTCGCTGGCGACATATGACCGCCGGATGGAGGCCGCGGCGGACGCGATGGGGATTCCGGTGATCGCCGCGTAACCGCCCGAGACTCACTCTTCCCGCGTCGCCCCCGCCACACCGATCTCCACATTCCCGAACAACGCCCGCCCGCTGATCCGCACCACCCGCCCGGTCTGTACGGCCATCACCGCCGGTTCCTTCACCTCGACATTCGCGAAGATGCCGTGCACATCGCTCTCGATCGCGATGCCGGCCGGGAACGTGAGTTCGATATTGCCGAACACCACGTCCACCACGATCTCGGTGACGGCGTTCGCAAACACGGCCTCGGTGAAGTCCATCTCGATGGACCCGAAGCGTGAGCCGAGTTCAACGCGCGCCGGCACCACGCTGTGCACGCGTTCATCGACACTGCTGAACACCACACGACGCAGCGGCGCGAGTTGCGGACCGCGCGGTGCAACTGCGTGTGCGGTATCAGCCAACGGCACCAGCGTGTATGGCGCCGCCAGGTCTGCCACGAGGCGTTCGAGGTCGGCCGACTCCACCGCCGCGAATGCTGCTGACATCCGACGCTCCATCTCCTGTTCGCCGATCGCCTCGGCTGCCCACGCGGCACCGAGATGTGCGACGATCTGATCGCGGCGCGCGGTGAGCGGAGCGTCGGTCATCGGTGAATGCGGTGCCGAATCCGGAGGTCGGACCGGTGAGTCGTGGCTCGGTGCATGCTCAACGAAAGTCATGCGCACGGATACGCGCCAGCACGTCTTCAGGATTCTACCATCGCCGACTGTCGTGCATCGCTCACCGCACTGCAGGAGCCAAATGGCACCGCCCGGTGTTTTACTTGGGGCTGCATTTCCGCCCCTGACCTTCACAACGACTCTCCATGTCCCGACGGATCACCGCCGCGCTGCTTCTCACGGCGACGAGTGCCGTGACCCACGCCCAGGGCCGTCCCGCCCCGCGCCCGGTCACCGATACCTCGATCTTCGCGCCACTCGTGCTGCCCACCCCGAACGAATTCCGCGCCGGCAGTGGCGCACCGGGCGGGCGCTACTGGCAGAATCGCGCTGACTACACACTGCGCACCACGCTCGACACCGCCGCGACCAGCGTGAAGAGTGAGATGACGCTGCGCTACACGAACAACTCGCCCGACACGCTGCGCTTCATCTGGTTGCAGACGGAGCAGAACGCGTTCCGCGCCAAGTCGCTCAACAGCTTCATCTTCCCCGAAGACTCACGCTTCGGCGCGCGCGGGTTCGAAGGCGGCTATGTCTTCACACGCGTCGAGCAGCGACTCGGCACACCGACGGCGGCACGTCGCACGACGCTCAAGTATCGCGTGAACGAAACGGTCACCAAGCTCGATCTCGCCGAGCCGCTGGCGCCGGGCAAGAGTGCGACGATCGAGATGGCGTACAGCTTCAAGGTGCCGGAACACGGCGCCGATCGCATGGGCCGCGACGGATCACTGTATGAAATCGCGCAGTGGTATCCGCGTGTCGCGGTGTATGACGATGTGCGCGGCTGGAACATCGAACCGTACCTCGGCCAGGGCGAGTTCTATCTCGACTTCGGCGACTACAATCTCGAGATCACCGTGCCGGCAGGCTACATCGTGGCCGCCACCGGGTCACTCGAGAATCCGCGCGATGTGCTGACCAACGCACAACTCGCGCGCCTCGCCTTCGCGGCACACTCCGACACGGTGATCCGCATCGTGACGGCCGCCGAATTGCAGTCCGGTGCCGCACGACCGAAGAAAGCGGGTTTGCTGACGTGGAAGTTCGCGGCGAAGAATGTGCGCGACGCGGTGTGGGCAGCGTCACCCGACTTTCAGTGGGATGGCTCGAGCTGGAAGGGCATCTACGCCTTCGCGTACTATCGCCCGAGTGCGGTGGACAACTGGAAGGACGCGGCCGATCAGGCGCGTATGTCGATCATGGAATATTCGGAACGCTGGTTCCAGTATCCGTGGCCGCACATCTCGGCCATCGAAGGGCCGATCAGCGGCATGGAATACCCGATGATCGCAATGGAGAACAAGAGCGAGGATGTGTACGACCTGTACAACGTCGTCACGCACGAAATCGGGCACATGTGGTTTCCGATGATCGTGGCCAGCAACGAACGCGCATACATGTGGCAGGACGAAGGCTTCAACACCTTCATCAACACCTTCTCGGAAGCGCGACGATATCCGGCGAAGGGCGACCAGATGCAGCGTGCCTCCGGCGAACGCGGGACGGTGGAGCAGGTGATGCGCGCCGGCATCGAAGGCCCGATCGTCACCACGCCGGATCGTATCGATCCGCGCCTGCTTGGCGTGTCGGCGTACGTGAAGCCGAGCGTGGGATTACAGCTGCTGCGACAGGAGATCCTCGGTCCCGAGGCGTTCGACGATGCGTTCCGCACGTACATCAAGCGCTGGGCGTACAAGCACCCGACGCCGTCGGATTTCTTCCGCACGATGGAGGATGTCGGTGGTCGTCGCCTCGACTGGTTCTGGCGCGGCTGGTTCGTCGAGAACGCGCGCTACGATCAGGCGGTCGACACGGTGATCACTCGGCAGTCGGGTGACACGAGCAAAGTGATCGTGGCCTTCGGCAACCGCGAACGTGGTGTGCTGCCGATCCGTGCGCGCTTCACGTTCACCGATGGCAGCACCGAGGACTACAACTATCCGGCCGAGGTGTGGAGCACGAACTCAGTGCGCTATGTGCGACGCTACAACTTCGTGGGGAAGACGCTGGCGAAGCTGGAGATCGATCCTGAGACCCGCATCCCCGACATCACGCGTGCCAACAACACGTGGACTGCTTCAGGTGCCGCGGCGCCGAAGCCCGTTGTTCCGTAACCACTGAACTGCGGTCTCGCACAGAGCCACGGAGCCACAGAGAGATCGTCGCCAATACAAAAAGTTTTCACGCGGGGGGGGCGGGGGGCGCGGGGGGGGGGAACCGCCAAAAAAGTTTTTAAAAACCTGGAGCGGGCGCAGGTTAAAGAGGCATTTGTTT
>JANLPZ010000177.1:0-64656 GCA_031367535.1 Gemmatimonadaceae bacterium | reverse complement strand
TCTGCTGCGGGCGTACAGTGCGCGCGCCGGTGGAGATCCGCCGGACTAATTGGTGCCATGAGAGAACCTGTCGATGCGCGGCTGGCCCCCCCGGGGTCGTGCCGCGCGACTATTTTGAGGCATGCGCGCTGATGACCGACCTGTCCTTGCCGTCCGGCTGAGCCGACCGTTCCGCCAGTTCGCGGAATGGCAGGCCGGTGGCGGCGTGATGCTCCTGATCTGTGCGGCAATCGCGATGGGCATTGCGAACAGCCACTGGAACACATCGGTCGAAGCGTTCTGGGATACGCCGTTGCGCGTCGGATTCGGCGCGCGCACATTCGCGTTGACCGTACGCGAGTGGATCAGCAACGGCCTGATGGCGGTGTTCTTCCTGCTCGTCGGTCTCGAGATCAAGAGTGAGCTGCTGGTCGGTGAGCTGTCGTCCCTGCGCAGCGCGTCGCTGCCGCTGGCCGCGGCGCTGGGCGGCATGCTGGCGCCCGCGCTCATCTTTGCAGCGTTCAATCACGGCACGGTCGGCGCGCCTGGCTGGGGCATTCCGACGGCAACCGATATCGCGTTTGCGCTCGGCGTTCTGGCGCTGCTCGGATCGCGTGTACCGCCTGCGCTGACGGTCTTTCTGGCCGCGCTGGCCATTGCCGACGATCTCGGCGCGGTGCTGGTTATCAGCCTGTTCTACGGCCACTCGCCAGACATGCTGTATCTCGGCGCGGCCGCCGGTGTGCTGCTGTTGCTGGTGGCAGCCAATCGGGCCGGTGTGGCGTGGACGAGCGTGTATGTGCTGCTCGGCATCGTGCTCTGGTACTGCGTGCTGCGCTCCGGTATTCATGCCACCGTAGCGGGCGTGTTGCTGGCGCTCACGATTCCGGCACGTTCCCGCATCGATCCGGCCCGTTTCATGGCCGACGCGCGTCGCACCATCGACGATTTCGACACGGCGACCGGTGAAGATGAGCGTCCGGTGCTGTCGAACGGTGGTCAACAAAGCGCGCTCGCCGCACTCGAACTGGCGACCGAACATGCGCAGCCGCCGCTCGCACATCTGCGCCACACGCTGCACGTGCCGGTGAACTTCTGGATCATGCCACTGTTTGCGCTCGCAAACGCAGGCGTGTCGCTGTCAGGCGGCGACAGTACCTCGGCATCGGTCGTCGGACCGGTCAGCATCGGCGTCGTACTGGGCCTCGTCGTCGGCAAGCCGATCGGCATCCTTCTCGCGACGTGGATAGCGACGCGACTTGGCGCCACACTACCCGTTGGCTCGACATGGTCGCAGATCGCGGGTATCGCGGCGCTTGCCGGGATCGGCTTCACCATGTCGTTGTTCGTGTCGGGACTCGCATTTTCCGGGGCGCCGATGCTGCACGCACAATCGAAGCTTGGTATCGTCGTGGCGTCTCTCATCGCCGGTGTCGTCGGTGCGGCGGCGGTATGGTTCGCCACTGCGCCCGCCAGCGAGCGTCGCCAACGCGTTTGAATTGCAGAAATTCCTGAATAGCTCCAGGCTGTACAACTCCCCATCGCCCAGCACACGACCATGGAACGCCGCATTTTTCTGAAGGCCACAGCACTCGGTGTCGCCGCCGAAGGGTTGCACGCCAATCTGCTCGGTGCGATGTCAGCCGAGGCCGCGGAAGTCACCGCCGCGGCGCGCACGGGGTTCCCGAAATCGTTCGCATGGGGCGCGGCCACCGCAGCCTACCAGCTCGAAGGCGCGGCTGCGGAGGATGGGCGCAAGCCGAGCATCTGGGACACGTTCAGTCACACGCCGGGCAAGGTGAACAAGGGCGATACCGGTGACGTCGCGACAGATCATTACCATCGCTACGCTGAAGATGTGCAGCTGATGGCTGATCTTGGCGTGAAGCACTACCGCTTCAGCGTGTCGTGGTCACGCGTGATTCCCGACGGTCGTGGCGCGGTGAACGAGAAGGGTGTGGACTTCTATAGCCGCCTCGTCGACGCGCTGCTGGCGAAGGGCATCACGCCGCACGCGACGCTGTATCACTGGGACATGCCGCAGGCGCTGCAGGACAAGTACCGTGGCTGGGAAAGTCGGGAGGTGGCGGATGACTTCGCGACCTACGCAAGTCTGATGGCGAAGCGCCTCGGTGATCGTGTCACACACTGGATGACGCTGAACGAAATTCTCACGTTCGCGCAGGTCGGGTATGGTGTGAAGAATCCGGCGCCACATGCACCAGGCATCGCGCTTGCGACGGAGAAGGAGCGTCTCCAGATCAGCCATCATGCGATGCTCGCGCATGGCAAGGCGACACTGGCTATTCGTGCCTCATCGCCGAAGCCGTGTTCGATCGCCATCGCGGAGAACTTCAATCCATTCATCCCGGTCATCGAAACACCGGAGCACATCGCCGCCACGAAACTCGCTTTCACGCGCACGTACGCGAATGGCGGCATCATTGTGCCCCTGCTCACCGGTGCCTACGACCGGTTCTGGCTGACGCAGCGTGGCGCAAATGCGCCGACCATCATGGCCGGTGACATGGAAACCATTCATCAGCCACTCGACGCACTGGGCTTCAACTGCTACACCGGCTCCTACATCCGCGCGGCGGACAATGCGGCGGGGTTTCAAGAAATTCCGATGTTCGACAAGTTCCCGAAGATGGGCACGCCGTGGCTCAACTGCGTACCTGAGTCCATCTACTGGGGGATGCGCATGATCTCCGAGGCGCTGGGCAAGAAGAACCTGCCGATCTACATCACCGAGAACGGCTGCGCCGACAGCGGCCCGACATCGCCGACAGCAGAAGTGCAGGACATCGATCGTGTGATGTACCTGCGCGCGTACCTGCGACAGGTGGAGCGCGCTGTGGCGGAAGGGTACAAGTGCGTCGGGTATTTTCCGTGGAGTCTGCTCGACAACTTCGAATGGGCGGATGGGTACGCGACGCGGTTCGGTCTGGTCTACGTCGATTACGCGACGCAGAAGCGAACACCAAAACTCAGCTACCGTTGGTATCAGCAGGTGATCCGGAGCGGCAACGTCGCATGAGGTTCCGTCGCGCAGCGGTTGCCTGCTTCAGCCTGTCCGTTTCCCCGATGCTGC
The DNA here is from genome assembly GCA_031367535.1 of Gemmatimonadaceae bacterium. Taxonomy (GTDB): domain Bacteria; phylum Gemmatimonadota; class Gemmatimonadetes; order Gemmatimonadales; family Gemmatimonadaceae; genus JACMLX01. Next base: position 61,583 of record JANLPZ010000177.1, on the reverse strand, counting down.
TGACAGCGTAGTCGAAACATCCGCTGCGCGCGTCGGAGTTCTATCGGCGGCGCGACGTCGGCGCACCGCGGATTTCGCCGGACGGTGCGTGGGAGGCGTACACCATCACGACGATCGACTCGATCGGTATCTTGCGTGGTACGATCGATACCTGACAAAGTCTGCACCGTAGCGACGGCTTGCAGTATTTATCGCGCCATCGATCGCTGTTGTCCTCCCTCTGATTCGACCCATGAACTCCGCACATCGCTCACTGCGTGTCGTCACGCTGATCCTGCTGGCCGGATGTCTGAAGCCGGAAGGTCTCGAAAAGCGCGGCGGATCAGAAAAGGTCGTCCTGGCGGAGAGGCCCCGCGGATGGCCCGTCATCGGTGACTCCGCCATGGTCGTCAGCGCGTCGCCATACGCCACGCGCGCCGGGCTGAAGGTCTTGCGCAGTGGCGGAAACGCCGTCGATGCCGCGGTCGCCGTCGCGATGACCCTCGCAGTCACGTATCCGGCCGCCGGCAACATCGGCGGCGGCGGCTTCATGGTGGCCCGCATCAATGGCATCAACGTCGCGCTCGACTTCCGCGAAATCGCGCCAAAGCTGGCCTCGCGCGACATGTATCTCGATGCGGCTGGACGGGTGACAGACAAGAGCCTGACCGGCGCGCTCGCATCGGGCGTACCCGGCTCGGTGGCTGGATTGTTCGAGGCGCATCGGAAATACGGCGTGATGCCGTGGGCAGAACTGGTGAAGCCTGCGATCGAACTGGCCGAAAACGGTTTCGTGGTCGACTCGGCCTTCACTGACGACGATGAAGATGGCGCCCATCGCCTCGCGAAGGATTCGGCGAGCGCGTCGCTCTTTCTTCGCAGTGGCAAATTCCTGCCCGTCGGTGACAGATGGCGCGCGCCCGAACTCGCAGCGGTGCTGCAACGCATCGCAACCGGCGGTCGGGACGGCTTCTACACTGGTGAGACGGCGGACCTGATCGTCGCGGCCGTGACACAATCAGGTGGCATCATCACACGGGCGGATCTGCGCGACTATCAACCGATCTGGCGCGAGCCGATCACGTTTGACTATCGCGGCCATCACGTCGTCTCGATGCCGCCGGTCTCATCCGGCGGTCTCACGCTCGGACTGATTCTCGGAATTCTCGAAGGACGTGACGTGGCCGAACTCGGCTGGCGCACACCGCAGGCCATTCACCTGCTCGCCGAGGCCGAGCGCCGCGCATACGCCCGGCGGAACGCATCGCTGGGTGACCCGGCCTTCGTGCGAATTCCGGTCGCGTCATTCCTGTCGAAGGATACGGCTGCGATGCTGCGCGCTCAGATCGGACTCAGCTCGTCAGGCAGCCCGAACACCGCGGCAGCCAAGGAACCACGCCACACCACGCATTTCTCCATCGTCGATGCGAAGGGGAACGCCGTCGCGATCACGACAACCCTCAACGAGTCATACGGCGCCGCATTCACCGTGCCCGGTGGACAGTTTCTGCTCAATGATGAAATGGACGATTTCACCGCAAAAGTTGGCGCGGTCAATGCGATGGGGCTGGTTCAGGGTGCCACGAACGAAATCGCGCCCGGCAAGCGAATGCTGTCGAGTATGACGCCAACGATTGTGCTCGATTCGATGAATGCGCCGGTACTCGTGACCGGAGCTGCGGGCGGCGCGTACATCATCACTGCGGTTGCACATCAGATCGTGAGCCTGCTGGATTTTCATCGCACACTCGCCGAGGCGATGACGGCGCCGCAGTTCCATCACCAGGACGTGCCTGACTCCCTCATTGTCGAGAATACGGCCTGGGCTGATAGCGCGATCGCATTCATGAGACCGCTGGGTCATGCTGTGAAGCGATCGCCGTGGGGATTTCTCGCGAACGTCCAGAGCATCCACCGCGAAAACGGTAAATGGACCGGCGTGACGGAACCGCGTGGTCGCGGACTCGCGCAGGGCTACTGATCGGGGAGAAGGGCACGGATGAGGTCGCAAGAGGCCGCATTCTGAGGCGTATACTTTGTGCCTCTGCATCGTCCTGTGGGGAACCATGTTGCGCGCCCGACCCTCCCCACTGACTACCGCACGATGAGCGATCTCTTCGCTCAACTTCAGGCGTCACTCGGCGACGAGTATCCCCTCGAACGGGAATTGCCAGCGAACGGTCCGTCGCGCCTCTTCATTGCGCGCGAACGGATCTTCAATCGCGCAATCCTGATCAAGGTGCTCTCGCCCGAGCACACGGTCGGACTCGACTTCGAACGTTTCTCCACCGACGTCGAAGCGGTGGCTGCGATCGATCATCCGAGCATCGTGCCGCCGCTGATGCTCGGTGTGGCCGCCGGCCTGCCGTACATCATCACGCCCTACGTGCCTGGTGTCACGCTCCACGAACGGCTCGCTGAACGACCGCCGCTGACTCTCGAGGAAATCGTCAGCGTCCTGCGCAGCGTGGCCGAGTCGTTGCAGGCAGCGCATGCGAAGCACCTGCTGCATCTGGACGTGAATCCGGGAACGATTCTCCTGTCGCAACGCGCGGCGTTGCTCACCGATCTTGGGACTGTGCGCGCGCTCACCAGTGCCCGCCCCGCGGGCAGCACGTTCGTCGGCGATCCGTCGTATCTCGCCCCGGAGCAGCTGACCGCGGATGGCAAGCCGGATCAGCATGCCGACCTGTATGCGTGGGGTTGCATCGCATATGAGATGCTCACGGGCATGTCGCCCGCACCGCGCTCGGTGCGTGATGGCACGGTGGTCGAAGCATCGTACGAGGAACCGGCACCGATCACGCTAGTGCGTCGTGATGTGCCAGCGACGTTGATCCGACTGATCATGCGGACGTTGTCGCGCGATCCGGCCGATCGACCGGCCAGCGCCGACAACGTTGTGCAGGTGCTGTTGACCGTCGATGTCTCGGAACGCGCACAAACTGAACGCGCACTCACGCCGGCGTACGTGCCGGCCATCGCGTCGCCAGTCGCCACGACCGTCAAGGAAACGCGCGTCGTCGCAACGATCGAACAGAAGCTCACTCTCTCGCGGCGTGCGCTCGCCGGCATTGCAACGGCGTCCGTGATTGTGATGGCCGCAACGGTGGGTTTCGTCATGTACACGCCACCGCCACCCGAAGAACCGCCACTGCCCGCTCCTGCGGCCACCGCCATCGCACACTCGACGGCGGTCCTGCCGTTCGCGGTGGTAAGCACGGATTCTGCGGAAATTCAGCTCGGTGCAGGCCTGGCCATCGAACTCACACAACGCCTTGCGCACCATGGTATCGCGGTGATGGGCAGTGCGAGTGCAGCGGCACTTACCGCTGAGCGACTCGCGCCGCGTGCTGTTGCCCGCCGACTTGGTGTCGCCTCGATTCTCACCGGATCAATGCAGCGCACTGGTGACACGCTTCATCTCAGTCTGGCGCTGTTGTCTCCCGCGAACAGTGCCACGCTCTGGAGTGCGACGTTCGATCGACCGCTGAGCGAGCTGTATATCGTGGAGGATTCGATCACGCGCGCCATCGCAGGTGTCATCGAACGCAGACCTGAGGTTGCTGCGGCGTCGGCCGTCGTGACACGCGAAACAGCGCAGCCGGCCGCCCATCTGCTCGTGCTGCAGGCGAACGGGTTCGCTTCGCAGGGCGATCCATCGATGCTCCTCGACGCGATCGGACGCTACACGGCAGCCATCGCACGCGATTCGTCCTATGCGCGCGCACACGCGTCGCTCGCGCTCACAACCGCGCTCGTGTCGGCCAGTGAACTGTCCGCATCACCCGCACGTCTCGCATCGATCACATCTGCAGCGAGCCGCGCGATCGCGCTTGACTCGAGTCTCGCCGATGCATGGACCGCGCTCGCATATGCGCGCGCCATTCGGGGCGCGAATCAGGAGGCGGAGCGACTCTTCCGCAAAGCGCTCGATCGCGATTCCTCTGTCGCAACCACGTGGGGCTGGTACGGTGTCCTTGCCGCGCACGTCGGTGACTACGCCACGGCGCATGCGCGAATTCGGCGCGCCCGAACGCTTGAACCGTCGTCGCCATCGGCTCGTGCGTGGGATGCGATGGTGTATTTCGGCGAGAAACAATTCGAGCGCGCCGAGCAGGCCACTCGCGCAATTCCGCGCATGGATCCGTCCACGTCGCTCGCGATGCTCACGCACGTGGAGAGTCTCGTCGGATTGCAGCGCGACTCGGCGGCGGTCGCAGCGTTGATGCCGCGCGTCGAAGCGCTCGGCGCAGGTCACGATTCGGAAGCGAGTGCGCAACTGGCGTACACCTGTGCGAGAGCAGGGCAGGAGACCGGCGCGCGCGACATGTTGCTTGCCGTTCGAGACGCGTCGCACGGACTCCTGCCGGCGCGTGCAACTCTGGCGGCGACATTGGCTGCGCTCGGTGACGTCGACAGCGCCATCAACCTCCTTACGCAGGCCGTCGCAAAGCACGATCCGGTGCTCTTCTTCTTCAATCGCGCGCCACGTTTCGATCTGTTGCGGAAGGACCCGCGCGGCGCGGCACTCTTCGCCGGACTCGAGCGCTGACGCGCTGCAAGCGCGGCCGCGTGATGGACTGCGGCCGGGATCGCCAGATTGAATTTCCGGCCTGTGCGAATAGTTTGCAGAGGATATCTGCAACCGGACGATGGGGTTGCATCAATATCGTGAGTGGAATGACCGTTTTCCGTGGGCCGCTCACTTGGTCGTCGATCCGGCACACCAGTTCTGCCAGGTTCTCGTCGTGACGAGACGCCATCGACGCTCGTCCCGATTCGTAGGAACCACACTGCCGAACGCGGCGCAATTGGTGCGCCGCGCTTTGGCGTGCGTTGTTGCCGAAAGCGGACGGATCCGGTGTCGGACGGCGTCGCGGAGATTCTGGTGTTGTGCGATGTCAGCAACTCGCGCGTACCCGTGCGTTCGACCTGACGGGTCGTGGTGGTGGATGTCAGCAGGACCTGACGCGGTCAGGAAATCCAACTGGAGCTTGAAATGGTAGATGCTGGACGCATCCTGATCGTGGGTGCCGGACCGACCGGAATTGGTGCCGCCTACCGCCTCAAGGCGCTCGGCTACGAGAACTTTCTCGTGCTGGATGACCAGCCCGAAGCCGGCGGCCTCGCCAGCAGCTATGTCGATGACAAGGGGTTCACCTGGGATGTCGGTGGCCACGTGCAGTTTTCGCACTATGACTACTTCGACCGGGCCATGGAACAGGCCCTCGGTCAAGACGGCTGGCTGAATCACGAGCGCGAATCATGGGTCTGGATCGCGAATCGCTTCGTCCCGTATCCATTTCAGAACAACCTGCGTCACCTCCCACCGGAGATGATCGCAAAGGCCGTCAAGGGCCTCGCCACACGCCCACCGCGCACCACGTCGCCAAATCAGGACTTCGGGACCTGGATCGATCAGATCATGGGAGCAGGCCTGAAGGAAATTTTCATGGGCCCGTACAACTACAAAGTCTGGGCATTCCCGGTCGAGAAGCTGTGGGCAGGTTGGGTTGGCGAGCGGGTCGCGGTCGTTGATCAGGCGCGCGTGCTCGAGAACATCTTCCTTGAAAAGGACGACCTGAGCTGGGGCCCGAACAACACGTTCAAGTTCCCGAAGCACGGCGGCACGGGCGCCATCTGGCGCGGACTCGCACAACAGATCGGCCATCAGTATTTCCAGTTCAATACCTCGGTCAGCACGATCGACTGGGAGAAGAAGACGCTGACCACAGCGGCGGGCGAAACGCTTGCCTACGACGCGATTCTCTCCACGATGCCGCTCGACGTGCTTGGCAAGGTGCTGTCGCCGGCGGTTCCTGATGTCGCGGCCGGTGCGGATCAGCTGCTCTACTCGCACTCACACATCGTCGGCATCGGTCTCCAGGGCGACATGCCGGAGAAGTTGGCGAAGAAGTGCTGGATGTACTTCCCGGAAGATGACTGTCCGTTCTATCGAGTGACCGTCTTCTCGCACTATTCGCCGAACAATGTGCCGGAGCCCGAGTCGGGTCGATACTGGTCACTGATGACCGAGACCAGTGAATCGACGATGAAGCCCGTGGATCGCGCCACGCTGATCGAGCAGACCATTCAGGGGCTGCTCAACACTGGGCTGATCACGAGCCGCGATCAGGTCGTGAGTGAATGGTACCACGTGGCGGAGCATGGGTATCCGACGCCGTCACTCGATCGCAACACGCACCTCAAGCGCGTTGAGACGGCGCTCGCGCCGACCGGCGTTGTCTCGCGCGGTCGTTTCGGCGCGTGGAAGTACGAAGTGTCGAATCAGGACCATTCGTTCATGCAGGGCGTCGAGTGGGTGAACGCGAAATTGCTCGAAATCCCCGAATTGACGGTGCGTTTCGCAGATACCGCCAATGCCATGTGGGGCAAGTCCGCGTAGCACTTCCAGCGCCAGGCCGTGCGTGTCTGGACTCATACTTGATTGGCAGGATTTCTCCGTGAAGATATCTGTGGTGATCTGCACGCGTGACCGCGAAGAGACGATCAGTCAGGCGGTCGAAAGCGTGGCGAAGTGCGACTATCCGACGTTCGATATTCATGTCATGGATCAGAGCACTCGACCCGCCACGCGCGAGCGCGTCGAGGAACTGGCCACGAAGTTTCGCGACAAGGTCGCCATCGTCTATCACCATCTGGACAAGGCCGGTCTGTCCCGCGCCAGCAATGCCGGTGCGCGCGTCTCCGACGGCGCACTGATCGCGTATACGGACGATGACGTCATCGTGCCTGCCGATTGGCTCGCGAAAATCGCACAGGCGTTCGGCGCCGATCCGAAAGCGGGCCTGCTCTACGGTCAGGTGCTGGTGCCGGACGAACTGAAGCCACGCCTCAAGGAGGGCGTGATTGTGCCGTCGCTGACATGGGACAAGCCGGAACGGCTGATCCGTGGTGGCAAGTTCAAGATCTGGGGTATGGGCGCGAACATGGCCATCACGCGCGTGATGTTCGAAGATGTCGGCGGCTTCGACGAGGCCCTTGGTGGCGGTGGACCGCTGCGCTCGTCCCAGGACTTCGACTTCGCCTACCGCACCTTTCTGCGCGGCTATGCGATCCTGCTCGAACCGACCGTGATGGTCGATCACTACGGAACGCGCACGGCTGACCAATGGCCCGACACGATGGTGAACTATGGTATCGGCGATGGAGCGTTCTACTCGAAGCACGTGCGCTGCGGTGACATGCGCGCACTGCGACTGCTCATGAAGGCCTACCTGCTGTCGCGCGCCCGGGAGTTGAAGCATTCCCTGAAGGTTGGACGGTTCGAGCGTGATGCATACAGCAAGAGCCTCGTCGTCGGTGTCCGGAAAGCGATGCCGTTCGGTATCGACAAGCGATTCCGACTCTACGTCGAGACTGAGCGAGCGAAGATCGGCGTCACACAGTCGAATATCGTGACCGCGACCAAGCGTCAGGCGTAGCGTTCGGGTGGTGACGCTCAAAAGCAATCCTGACGGTGATGCTGCGGATGCGGTGATCGGCGACCCGCCATTTCCGCGGCAGGGGAAACTGCGTCGCAACGTTGCGGTCACATTCGCGACGCAGATGATCTCGTGGGGCCTTGCCGTCGGTGTCACGTTCTTTCTGCCAGGCTACCTCGGCGACAAGAACCTCGGCATCCTGACGCTATCGGTCGCGTTCGCCGCCACGCTTGGTGCCTTCATCAGCTTCGGCACGTCCACGGTGCTCGTGCAGCAGGTGGCACGCACGCCGCATCGGGCACGAGAGCTCGTGAGCACGTCCCTGCGCCTCAGAACAGCGATCGGCGTCACACTGTTCGCGCTCGGCATGCTCGGTACCTGGGTGCTTGACTACACCCCGGAAATCCGCAACCTCATCGCGTTGCTCCTTGCCGCCCAGGTCCTCGGTCAGGTCATGGAAACGTATCAGTCGGCACTGGCCGGACTGGAAGCGTTCGTGCACCAGAGCAGTGCTGCCCTCGCCGAGAAGCTCTCGTTCTCCGTCGTGACGATCGCGCTCGTGCTTTTGAAGGCGCCGCTGTGGAACTTCGCCGCAGTCTACCTGCTCGGATCATGCGTGTCTGCACTTGTTGCGGGTCGTGCGTTCAAGCGAGTGGCCGCGTCGCTGCCACCAGCGCCCGCGGAGGTGCCGCCGGCGGAGATGATTGCGCTCGCCAAGACCGGTGTGCCGTTCCTTACCATGAAACTGTTCGCGGTGATCTACGGCGATGGATCCTCCGCGGTGCTGATGTCGAAGCTCTCGACGCTGCAATCCATCGGGTGGTTCGGCCTTGCCAAGCGCTTCTCGGGTGCGGCGCTGATGGTGCCACTATCGATCGGAACAGCGCTGCTGCCACGGCTGAGCAGGTTGCACCATGACGGGGACCGGACAGGTTTTGCGCGGCTGGCATGGCAGGCCATCGGCGTCACGTTTGCGGCGGCGATGCCTGTCGCACTCGTGCTCGTGTTCCTGCCACGACAGCTGATGACGTTCCTGCGCTATCCCGCAGGCTTTGCCGGCGCGGTGCCGGTGATGCAGCTCTCGGGCAGCGTGCTGTTCCTCTGGTTCGTCCAGCAGGCCCTCGCCTCCACACTGATCGCTGCGGGCAAGCAGAAGTGGTTCGCGATCATCACGGGCACGGCGGCGGTGATCGCGTTTCCCGTCACCGGCGCATGCATCTGGGCGGGTGAACGCTACCTCCAGAACGGCGCAGTGGGTGCGATGGCGGGCGATGCGATTCTCGAATTCGTCATGCTGACGCTCTACTTTCGCGCCTTGATTCCGGATCTGTTTCCGGGGCGGCAGGCGGCCGTGGCCTGAGCTGCGGCGGTGCGTTCGGCGGTGTCGTCGGGGGGCCGTGAGATCCGCTCGTCGCGGCGATGTGGCAGCGTGGCGCATCAGCCGGAATGGCCTGATCCCCTGCGTGGAGAGCGCTTCGCACCAGCAGCCTGAAGGAGTTACATTTGCTGCGTCAACCTGCCCGGGTGGCGGAATCGGTAGACGCAAGGGACTCAAAATCCCTCACCCTTCGGGGTATACGAGTTCGAGTCTCGTCCCGGGTATCTGCTCGACTGCCTGAGCATTGCGCATGATCCGACGGTGGATCACGCCCCCCGTTCGCTTCGCCGGAAGTCATCGTTCCGGCGAGGGTCGACGGGTCTGTAACTCCTCAGTCACGGGGCGCTTCGACGCCGATTGTCCGCGACAATCGCGACTATCTACAACTCGTCGGACGGACGGCGGATTCTCTCCCACCTTCGCTGGACCCCCGATCCAGCGCCGAGCACGTGGCGCCAGGTTTGGGCGTCCCGTCGCTCGCGGACATGATGTCCGGAATGACTTTCGCGCGCTGGTCTGGCGAGCTCGGCATGCCGCCATTCCAGCTGAACTAGCTTTGTTACAATGGCTTGCGGGTGCTGTTTTTCACTTCTGGAGATTCGGAATGAAGAAATTTTTTGTCGCGTCGCTGCTTGCGGTGAGTCTTGCCGCAACTGCGAGTATTCTGCCCGCCCAGGGCGTCACGACGGGCCAGCTTTCAGGTCGTGTCACGCAGAAAGCCAGCGGTGAGCCGATGGCCGGTGCGCGCGTTCGCGCGCTGCATCTGCCGTCAGGCACGGCCTACCAGGCCATCACGCGTTCCGACGGTCGCTACAGCATACCCGGCATGCGCGTCGGCGGTCCGTACACTATTACGGCCACGACGATCGGGTATGCACCGATCAATCAGGCCAACGTCGCCATTCAGCTCGGCGTCACGACAGAAGTCAGCTTCCAGGTCGTTGCAGCGGCCGTTCAGCTCGCAGCAGTGAGTGTGACCGCGCAGAGCGGCGGCGTGCTCAGCTCATCGCGCACGGGCGCCGCTACGACGGTGAGCGCCGAAGCGCTGGCCGTCCTGCCAACGGTCTCGCGTTCGATCAATGACTTTGTACGCCTGACTCCGCAGGCCAACGGTCAGTCGATCGGTGGTCAGGACAGCCGCCTCAACAACATCACGGTCGACGGCAGCTACTTCAACAACTCCTTCGGCCTCGGCAGCGGCGCAACGCCTGGCGGTCGTACGGGCGTCTCGCCGATCTCGCTCGACGCCATCGACCAGATCCAGGTCAACGTCGCGCCGTTCGACGTGCGCCAGGGCAACTTCGTCGGCGCCGGCGTCAACGCCGTCACCAAGAGTGGTACGAATGCATTCAGCGGCGCCGTGTATCGCAATCAGCGCAATCAGGGCAACGTCGGCACCAAGGCCGGTGCGCTGACCGTGAATCCGGGCACGTTCACCTTCGGCCTCTGGGGCGGCACGCTCAGCGGCCCGATCATCAGGAACAAGCTGTTCTTCTTCGCCAACTACGAGAAGGACGAGAACACGCAGCCAGGCACGCTGTTCACGACCAACTCCGGCGCTGAGACCGTGGCCGGCAACAAGACGCGTGTGCTGCAGTCCGACGTGACGGCGCTGTCGGCATTCCTGAAGGACAAGTTTGCCTACGCGACAGGCGCCATCGGCGGGTATGATCGCGGCACGCCCTCGGATCGTTTCATCGGCAAGCTCGATTTCAACCTGAACGACAACAACAAGTTCAGCTTCCGCTACACGCAGCTGAACTCGAGCACCGACGTGCTCGCATCGACCTCGGGCTCGCTCGGTCAGTCGCTGGGCGGCGGGCGAACGGGCAACACGAACTCGCTGGCGTTCGAGAACACGAACTACGCGATCCTCGAGAACATCCGCTCGTACGTCGGCGAATGGAACTCACAGGTCACGTCGAATATCTCGAACAGCATGATCGTCGGCTTCACGAAGAACGATGAAAGTCGCGCACCGAAGGGCGCGTTCTTTCCGCTGGTCGACATCCTCAACGGTGGCTTCAACTACCTGTCGTTCGGTTCAGAACCGTTCACGCCGAACAACGAGCTGCGCTACAAGACGTATCAGTTCCAGGACAACCTGACTTTCACGACCGATCGTCACGACATCAACTTCGGTGTGACGGCGCAGCGCTACCAGTCGGAGAACGTTTTCTTCCCGGGTAAGCAGAGCGCGTACGTGTACAACTCGCTTGCCGACTTCTACACCGACGCGAACGACTTCCTCGCGAACCCGAATCGCACGACGTCGCCGATCACGCTGAACCGCTTTCAGGTGCGCTACAGCAACGTGCCCGGTCAGGTGAAGCCGGTGCAGCCGCTCGATGTGCTGTACGCCGGTGCGTACATTCAGGATCAGTTCCGCATTACGCCGCGCTTCAAGCTCACGCTTGGTCTGCGCGCCGACGTGCCGAAGTTCAAGGCAACAGCACTCAACAACCCGTCCGTGTCGGCCCTGACCTTCCGCGATGAAATTGGCGCGCCGGTCTCGTACAGCACGGCCCGCCTTCCGGCGGCCAGGATCCTCTGGTCACCGCGCTTCGGCTTCAACTGGGACGCCAAGGGTGATCGCAGCCTGCAGGTCCGCGGCGGCAGCGGCGTGTTCACCGGCAGCCCCGCCTACGTGTGGATCTCCAACCAGATCGGCAACAACGGTATCCTGACCGGCTTCGACCAGCGCGACAACACCAACACGCGCCCGTTCAATCCGAATCCGGACTTCTACAAGCCCAGCACCGTGACCGGCGCGCCGGCGGCGACGCAGGACCTCGCGCTGACGATTCCGAACTACCGCTTCCCGCAGACCTGGCGCTCGAACATCGCGATCGACCAGCGCCTGCCGTTCGGCTTCATCGGTACGGTTGAATACCTGTACAACCAGGACGTCAACCAGACCGCGTACATCAATGCCAACCTCTCGGTGCCGAACGGCAAGTTTGTCGGCCCGGACCAGCGCCCGCGCTGGATCGGCGGAGGCACGATCAACCGCATCAATCCGAGCATCATCAACGCCATCGTGCTCGGCAACTCGAATGTCGGCACGTCGTACTCGGCATCCGCGGCACTCGAGAAGGCATTCAGCGGCGGCGTCTTCGCGAAGGCGGCGTACGCGTACGGCTCGTCGCGCAACCTCGTCGACCCGGGTTCGATCGCGTCAGGCTCGTGGACCGGCAATGCCATCGTCAACGATCCGAACAACCCGACCGCCGGCTACTCCAACAACTGGGCCGGCCATCGCGCCTTCGTGGTGCTCTCGTACTCGCGCCAATACTTCGGCTTCGGCAAAACCACGATCTCCGCGTTCAACGAACTCCGCTCACTGGGCAACACGAGCTATCTCGTCTCGGGTGACCTCAACGGCGATGCGAACGCTTCCAATGACCTGGTCTACATCGCGAAGAACATCAGTGAGATGAACTTCCAGCAATACACGGTCACAGTGAACAGTGTGCCGCGCACATTCACGGCCGCAGAGCAGGTCACAGCCTGGAATTCGTACATCAATCAGGACCCGTACCTCCGCAAGCATCGTGGCGAGTATGCACAGCGTGGTGCGGTGTTCCTGCCGACCGTCTTCCGCACAGACCTGAGCGTGTCGCAGGACATCTTCGCGAACGTCGGCGGCCAGCGGAACAAGATCAGCGTGCGCGCCGACATCCTGAACTTTGGCAATATGCTGAACAAGAACTGGGGCGGTGCACAACGCCTCGTCTCCAACACGCCGCTGCTTGCGCAGGCCACGCCGACCACCGGCACACTGGCGGGGGTGCCGCTCTACCGCCTCCGCACAATCCCTGGCTCGTCGACGCTGCTCAACACGACCTACCAGCGCACCTCCGATCTCGCCGACGTGTGGCGTCTCCAGCTCGGCCTGCGCTACACGTTCAACTGATCGACCGCTCCACCTGATTCACGCACCACAACTCACCGCCGCCCTCCAGATCATCGGAGGGCGGCGGTTTTGTTTTTGCCTCCATGTTCTGCGGGACAGCTTCAATGCAAAGTCACCGAGAGCTGAACTGCTTCGACGCAAAGACGCAAAGACGCAATGCGTTCCGAAAGCGACATGCCCATCATAGCGCGCTGCAGCGAACGCAAATACGGCGTTGTGAACTGCGCTCGCGAGGGCAGTTCACAGCGCAGTCATGGCGATGCACAACCGCGGTCGAGACTGTCGTCTCGCTCTCGGAACGCGTTGCGCCTTTGCGCCTTTGCGTCTTTGCGTCAAAGCAGTTGACGAAGCCCAACAAAAACAGAAGGGCCGCGAAAACAATGCGGCCCCTCGTGGCTATTCCAAATAAGTCCTGCGTCGTTCAGTCCCTCTGCGACGCTGCGTTGACAAACAGAGCGCCTGAACGAAGCACTACTCTTCAGCCGCCAGCGCCTTCCCGATGCTGCGCAGTCTCGGATGCCGAGCCCGGAAGAACAGCGCCATCGCAACCGATGCCACGACGTTGCCGATCGCGACCTGCACCCACGTAATGCCACTCGATGAAGTCACGTCGAGATACGCCACGAAGCCTGTGAACACAACTTCGAACGCGCAGAACAGGATGACGAACAGCAGAATCGCCACCGGCTGCTTCATCGTCACCTGGACGATCGCCGCGGCGACGATACCGGTCAACATGAACGCGACAAAGTGAAACAGCGTGTACAAGGCCAGCGGCGTCGTGGTGTCACCAGGCGTCGACGCGCCAAGCAATGACAGCAGCATCGTGCCGAGTTGCTGTGGCGTGCGAAACGCGTGACTGGCGAGCAGGTCCACCACGAGAAAGACGACCGCCACCGCGCTGGCAGCGATGACACCGGCCAGCACCCCTTCCGAGATAATTGCGGCGTTCGATCGCGCCCCGTCAGCAGCATCGAGTGTGCTCACTTCATCGTCGGACTTCGAAACAGAAGCACTCATGCAGCTCCCTCACGTGTTCGTGGTGACGAGACTGACCCCAACAGAGACTGTCCGGCGTTCCATGACACCGCCGTCAGCAAAACCCTTACATACCAGACTCGTGCATTAGAATCCCCGAACCCGGTCGGCTACTGCGGACAGGTCGCCGGCCGCAGGCTGAAACTCGGAAAGCGCCAGTTTCCACCGGCGTCCCGTGAAAATACCCCGAAGTTCGTCACGACGCCGGTGTTGCGCGGTAATGTCGCCAGAACCTGCACGTCGCGGTCGCGAATCCCAGTCGCCGCATGCTCGCGAACGAACTGCGCCACGGTCGTGCGGCTGGCGGTGATGCTGCGCTGCTCCGCGGCCGCCATGCGCGCCGGATACACCTCGCGTACTGCCGTTCCATTCCAACGGTCGATGGCTTCGCCCGGACGCGGTGACGGCGTCATGGCACGCTGCGCTGCGACAACGTCCGCCGTTGACAGTGCCACGAGATACGTCCAAAGTTTCATGCCCTGACACGCATCGCGCATTGCTTCCACTCGCTGCCGTGCAAGCACTTTCCCGATGGCGACGCCTCTGCGTCCGATCTTGCCAGGCAGGGCGATCGTCACCGTTTCACCGATCCCGAAGATCGGCGCCGCGCCGGTTCCATCGTCCTGCACAAGCAGCGGGATCGCGTCGGGGCCACGTCCGACAATCGTCAGCGTCGCAACACGTGTCGGCGGCGTCGACGTCGCATCGGGAATCATCAGCGGCTCCGTCGCTGTGCCCACGTCCTCCGCCATCGCACTGTCGCCCGGGACACCGAAGGTCGCGAACGTTGCGATGTACAACGTGGCGCGCGGGGAGTACGCGGATGACGCAACGTTTGCGCGCACGCTCTCGATCAGCGCGCGCGTGCCCGACACCATCGCTGGTGACAGCGGATGCACGCGACTATCCGTGACCACGCTGATCGCCGCCGCGCGCAGAACCTTGAGCAGCAGCGGTGAGGGCAAGGCCCAGGTCGCCGACACTCGGCGCGCCACGCGGGCATCATCGATGCGCTTGTCCGTGATGCGACCGCTCACGATCGCCGCGGCGCATGGCGTTGAATCGCAGGTGACAAACAAATTCACCGGTCGATCGCGCGGGGTCGGCGGCGCGCCGCGTTTCGCCAGTGCGATCGTGTCGATGAGGACGAAATTCGCCATCACGACGCCCGTTTGCGCACGACGTCCGCGATCGATGTCGATGCTGAGTGTGTCGATCACACAATCCGAGCGGCATTCCGCGGCATCGAAGGCTTGCAGTGCGGCCGCCGGAGGCGCCTTGCCGTCTCGTTGCGCCGACAGCAGCGTCGGCACCGCAGCACTGAGAAGCAGCGCGACGACTGGGCGCGCCGCGCGCGGAATCACGGGTAGGGCGGGGAATGACATGCCTCACGCTCGCCGGAATCCGCTCAAGTCACAAGGTGCGCGGTGCCGGCATGTGGTTCGTCGTTCCGCTACACGTCGCCCGGTGTGTGCCAGGAGGGCAGGCCCGTCGCGCCGGCGTCCATCACCGCGTGCGTCTGCGCCGCCAGCCCCACGGTACGAACCCAGGCCGTAATCGCCATGCGGGTCAGCAACGCCGTCGGATCGGTGGATGGCCGATGAACAGCCAGCGCCTGCACCAGACGTCGCCTGCCATCGGCCGCATCGCAGTATTCCTCCGCAAACGCGGCCAGACTCGGGCTCCTGCCAAGTCCACAGCCGTCCGGCGTCGAGATGACGTCGTAGACGCGCGTCGTGAGATGTGCGCGCAATCCACCACTGGAAAGAAACGCAATCACGACGCCGGAACTACGCACCGCCGCGAGCACGTCAGCTTGTGGCGCAGCACCGGTTCGCGCCGACACTTCGCTGAGCGGAATGCTCGGTGCCTGCGGCGCTGGCATGTGCGATTGCACGCGCCGCAGCACGTTCGTCGTGACGATCAGTTGTGACTGCGGCGGACGACGGCGGAAGAACACGGCGACCCTGGGTGGCGGACGCACCGGAGCAGTGCGTGCTCACCCGGTGATGCGCTGACGACGACCGGTTGGAACCTCGCGTCACGGCCGGGGTCGCTGGTGCGGGCAGGCTTCTGAGCCATGCAGGCACTGCTAACTTGCCGCGGCAATACTCCCTCTGTGCCTGTCATCCTGCAGGCGCCGGTGTCGCCGTCGCCCCGACCTCGTAACTTTCCCACATGTCACTCGCGTTTTCTGTCGTTCGCGCCGATCCAGGCATCCTCGCCGTCGGCGTATTGGCCGTGCTCTGCCCGAAAGGAACCAGCGTACCGAACGGACTCGCCACGCTCGACGCAGCGCTCGGCGGCGCGATCACGCGATCGTTCGCACGCGGCGCATTCGTGGGCAATCGCGACGAGGTCCTGCACCTCTCCGGCGGCGACAGCGGTCCGGAACGCGTGCTGCTGGTCGGCATGGGTGCGGTCACCGACGGTCGTACGGCGCTCAAGCGCGCGGCGCAGTTGGCGGGACGGCGTGCGAACGGGCTCAATACGGCCGCGATGGCGATTCTCGTTCCCGACGGCCTCGGGACGGCGGAACTCGAGCAGGTCGTGATCGGCGCGTCGATGGGTGCGTGGGAGTATCGCGAACTCAAGACACCGCCGACCGAACCACGAATGACACTCGAACGGATCACGATTCTGGTCGAGGACGAGGCAGCGGCGGCGTCGGGTCTTGCCAGCGGCGAATGCATCGCGGCGGGGTATTCGCTGGCGCGTCGCCTGCAGATGATGCCCGGCAATCTCTGCACGCCTGACACGCTGGCGGATACGGCGCGAGAGATCGCGGCGCGCCATGCGATGGACGTCACAGTGCTTGGGCGACGTGAAATGGAAGCGCTCCGGATGGGCAGCTTTCTTTCGGTGGCACAGGGCACGCCGCAGGAACCACGTCTCATCGCACTTGAGTATCGCGGCGCAGGCGATTCGCGTCCAATCGTATTGGCCGGCAAGGGTGTCTGCTTCGACACCGGCGGCATCTCGATCAAGCCGGCGCCGGGCATGGAGTGGATGAAATACGACATGAGTGGCGCGGCTGGTGTGCTCGGCGCGATGGAAGCGATTGCGCGACTCAAGCTGCCGATCAACGTCGTCGGTCTCGTCTGCGCCGTCACCAACATGCCGTCGGGTACCGCGATCAATCCGGGCGATGTGGTGCAGGCGTCGAACGGCACGTTCATCGAGATCGTCAACACCGACGCCGAAGGGCGCCTCGTGCTCGCCGACGTACTGCATTACGCCAAGAAATACGATCCGGTCGCTGTCGTTGATGCCGCGACGCTCACCGGCGCCATCGTGATTGCACTCGGCAACTCATTGATGGGCGTGTTCGGAACGGACGCGACGCTGGTCGAGGATGTGCTGGCGGCTGGCGCGCGCGCATCGGAGCCGGGCTGGGAGATGCCGCTGTGCGCGGACTACGAGGAGCAGATCAAGTCCGACACCGCCGACATCAAGAACACCGGTGGTCGCGCCGCAGGCTCGATCACGGCCGGTCTGTTTCTCAAGGTGTTCACGGAAGGGTATCCGTGGGTGCATCTCGACGTGGCGGGTACGGCGTACTCGGAAAACGATCTCGTCTCGCTGCCCAAGGGGCCCACCGGTCGTCCGGTCGGTACGTTCGTCGAGTTCGTGCGCGCGAGGGCCAGCTGAGGAGCTGGCGCGTGCGTGCGGTGGTGTGCGCGGCGCTCTGTGCCGCTGCATCACTTGGTGCGCAGGGGAGGACGGCGGCGGATTCGATACTCAAGGCGCGCGCCGATTCGATCGCGCGCGAAGATTCCGTAGCGGGCGCGCTGCCGCAAGCGGAAGTGCCGTTTCTGACCGAAGCCGGCATGTCGCATCGCTGGAATCGTGACAGCCTGTTCTCCTCCGGCGCACTGACGCTGGCCGATTTTCTCGATCGCGTGCCGGGGCTCTCGACGCTTCGTGCGCGTTTCTATCTCGCTCCACAAGTCGCCGCGTACAACGGCGATCTGTCGCGTGTGCGGCTCTTTCTCGATGGCATCGAACTCGAGGCGCTCGACCCGCGCGGCGGTGGCGTGACCGATCTGTCGCAGTTCCCGCTCGCGGCACTCGAAGAGCTGGTGATCGAGCGCGGTGCGAACGAATTGCGGCTGCTGATGCGCTCCTGGCGCGGACCGGATCGTACGACGGCACAGACCCGCGCCGACGTCTACACCGGTGATAATCGCAGCAACACTTTTCGCGGATATCTCGCACGGAGAGCCCAGAACGGTTTCGCGTTTCAAGCCTTGCTCCAGCAGCGAAGCACCGACGACCGTCGGCTCGGCGGCGACGGTGACGCCACCACCATCTTCACGCGTCTCGGCATCATCAAGACGAAGTGGAGCATCGATGCCACGTTGCTGCGCGTGCGAACCACGCAACAACAGCTGAGCATCTTCGATGTCGCCGACTACGTGAACACCGGCCGCGTCATTCCCAACTACGACATCGTGCAGCGCGATGCGTATCTGCGTTTCGCGACGGGTGACGTGAATCATGGTCCGTGGCTGCAGCTGGTCGCCGCGTCGCGCCAGAGCGTGGAGAAAACGGCGCAGCGCGCTGCCGATCTGACCAACGGCTTCGCGGCGGACGCCGCCGACACGACGCACACGAGCACGCAATACGTGGCCTCGCTTGGTTGGTCGTCGGCCCATGCGCGATTTTCGGCAACGAACCGTTTGCGACTGGTGGATGGTGCGCGACTCCATCATCCCTCGGTGCGCGTCGGCTTTGATCTCGGCCGCGCCGCAATTTCGGCGTATGCTGAGCGCAATCCGTTCGATAAGGTCACGCGCGGCGATGCCTTCGTGCGAGTGCAACCGGTGTCCTGGTTCGCGGTCACGGGCGCGGCCTCGTACGGCACGACTGGATCGACACTGCTGCCCGTCGACTCGACGAGTGTGAAGGAGGAAGTGTTCTTTCCCATCGCAAAGGCGGCACGCGGCGAAGTCGCGATCCGACTCGGGCATCTGTGGTTGCAGGGCGGCGGCGTCGTGCGCGACAGCGCAGTTCTTCGTGCACCGATCATTTTTGATCGCTCCATTCCTGTCGTGCTCGAAGGCCGAGCCCTCGGCGCGACGTTCGCTGTCGTCGGCCCGCTGTTCAAGGGCTTCTCGGTGCACGTTTCCGGTGTGCAGTGGCAGGACGCTGGCTGGTATCGCCCACAAACGCAGGTTCGCAGTGAGCTGACGTGGCGCTATCATTGGACCGGTGCGGCAAAAACCGGTTTCGATTTCCTGCTCGCGGGTGATGCCGAATACCGGACCGAAGCCGTCTATCCACTCCTGCAGGCAGATGGCAGCCTGCTGCAACTGCCGACGTTTCCGGCGACGCCGGTCGGACTGCGCGCCGAGTTCCACCTCAAGGACGCGACGATTTCCATTCAGGTGCGCAATCTCCTCAACGTCCAGTACACCACAGTGCCTGGGCTGCTGATGCCCGGGCCACTCACGATCTATGGTGTCCGATGGACGTTCTGGAATTGACCGGATCGCGCCGATGATCGGCACGCTGCAGAGCATGACGGGCTACGGCAACGCCGAGGGCATGATCGGAACACATCGCGCATCGGTCGAAGTGCGCAGCGTGAATCACCGGTTCTTCACGCCATCGATCAAACTGCCGCCTGCGCTCACGCGACTGGAGGCGGATGTCCGCGAGCTGCTGCGCAAACATGTTGCGCGCGGGCATGTGACGTTGTCGCTCCGTATCGAACGCGAGGGTGTCGATGGACCACGCATCGATGTCGCGCGCCTCATGGCGTACGCGACGCAACTGCGCGCGATTCCATCCGATGCAGGCATCGACACGCGCATCGAGATTGGCACGTTGCTGCGGCTGCCTGACGTCGTCACCAGCGCCTCGGATGATGACGAGTCGATCGGCGACATGGACCCGGCAGCGATTCTCGCATTGGTCACCGACGCGATTCAGGCGTTTGTGCGGATGCGTGAGGCCGAGGGCGCGCGGCTCGCCCAGTATTTGCTCGAGCGGCTGGCGATCATCGAGGAGGCACTGGCGCGGCTTGCGGCCCGCGCGCCGACCCGACTCGTGGAGCAGCGGGATCGGCTGACTGCCGCGGTACAGGAGCTGGCCGCCGGCATCGCCGTGGACCCGCAGCGGATGGCCCAGGAAATTGCCATTCTCGCCGACCGGGTGGACGTGGCGGAGGAGCTGAGCCGCTTCGCCTCGCACAACACAGCCTGTCGGGCCGCGATCGCCGCCCCGGGCACCGAAGCGGTGGGCAAACGTCTGGGGTTCATCCTGCAGGAGATGGTCCGCGAGGCCAACACGACCGGCAGCAAGGCGAACGACGCCGGCATGCAGCGGGACGTGGTGCTCATCAAGGAAGAACTGGAGCGGATGCGCGAGCAGGTCGAGAACCTCGAATGACGACTCCGGCCTTCCCGGTCATCCTGGCGGCCCCATCTGGAACGGGCAAGACGACCATCGCGCGGCGCCTCCTCGAGCGCCGGCCCGACCTCGGATTCAGCGTCACCTGCACCACGAGGCCCCCTCGGCCTGCGGAGCAGCACGGTGTCGATTACTTTTTTCTGGCTGGGGACGAGTTCGAAACCAGGGTCGCTCAGGGAGAGTTTGCCGAGCATGCGCTGGTGCACGGCAAGCGGTACGGCACGTTGCGCAGTGAGATCGCCCGGCTGATGGCTGCTGGCCAGAACCCGATCATGACGATCGATGTGCAGGGGGCTGTTCAGTTTGTGCAGGCGTTCCCGGAGGCAGTGCTCATCTTTCTGTTGCCGCCATCGGCGGTCGAGTTGCTGTCGCGGTTGTCCGGTCGTGGTTCGGAGGATCGTGCCACATTGACGCGGCGTGTTGACAGTGCGCTGACGGAACTGACGACGATTGACCAGTTCGAGTACGTGGTGGTGAACGACGAGTTGGAACACGCGGTCGCGCAGGTGCTCAGCATCATCGATGCCGAGGCGTTGCGACGGACGCGGTTGACGGATCTGAAGGAGCGCGTGACGGCACTCGCCAACGAGCTGCGCGACGCCATCCGGTAGCACCGGGCTGACCCACGTCAGGCCGATGGTTGGTCACCCAACGGCGCTTGCGCGTCGAGGAGATGGAACACGAATGCGAGTCTTCACACCCGGCGATATCACCGAACAGCAGCAGTCGCAGAACAAGTACCTGGGCGTCCTGGTGGCGGCCAAGTATGCGCGCGTGCTGAACGAGTTCCCGAAGATGGGATCCACCGGCAAGGAGAAGAAGCTGACCACGCGCGCGCTCGAAGACCTGCATGGCAAGGACTTCGACTACCGCGTGATGCCGCGTCGTCGTCCCGACTGACCGGCCGGGGCGAGCACCATGCGCCCCTTCGACGGCCGCCGCGTCATCCTCGGGGTGACCGGCGGAATCGCCTGCTACAAGGCTGTCACGCTCGCCCGCCTGCTCACACAGGCGGGCGCAGTCGTTGACGTGGTCATGTCGCGCGCCGCACGCGAATTTGTCGGCGCGATCACGTTCGAAGCCGTGACGGGACGACCGCTCGCGCCGGACATTCTCGACGCGGGTCACGCGCTGGCGCACATCCGCCTCGCGAAAGAGGCGGCACTGGTGCTGATCGCACCGGCCACCGCGGATTTCCTGGCGCGCGCCGCACAGGGTCGCGCCGACGATCAGATGACCGCGGTGCTGCTCGCAACGAAGGCTCCCGTCCTGATCGCACCCGCAATGAACGATGGGATGTGGGCGCACGAACTCGTGCAGCGCAACACGCAGACACTGCGTGACATCGGGTACGATGTGCTCGATCCTGATATCGGACCGCTCGCGTTCGGCGAAGGTGTCGGTCCTGGGCGTCTGCCGGAGCAGGATGTGATCGTCGCGCACGCAGGTCGACTGCTCGAGACTGCGAAAGGCCTCGCGGGAAAGCGCATCGTCGTGACCGCCGGCCCCACGCGTGAAGCGCTCGACCCGGTGCGCTACATCACGAATCACAGCAGCGGGCGGATGGGTGTGGCGATTGCCTCTGCGGCGTGGCGGCGTGGCGCGACCGTCACGCTCATTCACGGCAACATCGCAGTGCCGCTTCCCTCTGGCGTATCGAGTGTCCCCGTGACGACGACCGCGGGCATGCGTGACGCGGTCGGCGACGCACTGCCGATGGCCGACGCACTGATCATGGCCGCCGCACCGGCGGACTTCCGCGCCGCTGATGTCAGCACACAGAAGATCAAGAAGGGCGACGCAGCGCCGACCATTGCCCTGCAGCACACCGATGACATTCTCGTGAGCACGCGATCGCTGCGGCGCGCTGGTGTGATTGTGATGGGGTTCGCGCTCGAAACCACGAATGTCGAGGAACACGCGCTCGCGAAGATGGCGCGCAAGGGACTCGATTTCATCGTCGCCAACGACGCGACGGAGGCCGGAGCGGGATTCGGCACCGAGACCAATCGTGTGGTGATTCTGTCGGCATCGGGTGAGCGCGAAACACCACCGCTGATGCCGAAGATCGAACTCGCCGATGTGCTGCTCGATCGCGTGTCGCGCGCAATGGACGCCCGCGCGTGAACGCGAAGGACCGTCTGCGCGCCTACCTCGAGCAACGCCGCGAACTCGGCGAATCCGAGATGGTGCTTGATGCGCTCGATGTGGATGATGTGATGCGCATGCTCGGCGCGCTGCAGGGTGGCGCGGCGGCGCCGGCAGCGGTCAACGGGCCAAGCGCCGTGGCAACGCCGTCAGTGACTTCTGCACCGAGTGCGCCGTCGCAAGAGCCGCAAGCGCCGGTGGTGCACGAGGAGCGGCCACGCGCTGCGCACCCTGCGTCAGACGCTGCGCCGCCGTCGGACGACTGGAAAGAAGTGATGCGCACTCTCAAGGGCGCGTCATCGGCACCGAAAGCGCCGGTGGTTGTGCCCCCCGTCGAGCACAGCGTTCCCGCTGCCCACACTACACCGCAGCGAACGGCCGGCATCCTGCGCATCGAAGGCATCGTTGTGCCGCTCGGGTTGCGTGTCGAACGTCCCGCCGTTCTCGCGGCCGGTGCCGAGTGGGCATCGCTGGCAGACGTGACCGCAGCGATCGCGGCCTGCAAGGCGTGCGGTCTCGTGAATACCGCGACACAGCCGGTGCCGGGCGTCGGCAATCCGGATGCTGAGGTGATGGTGGTGGGTGAAGCGCCGGGCGAGAAGGAAGATCTGCGCGGTGAACCGTTCGTCGGTCCGGCGGGCGAATTGCTGAACAAGATTCTCGGCGCGATTCAGCTCAGCCGCGAGACGGTCTATATCTGCAACGTGCTCAAGCACCGTCCACCGGGAAATCGCAATCCGATGCCGGACGAGGTGCGCGCCTGCGCACCGTTCCTGCAGCGTCAGATCGACCTGGTTCAACCGAAGATGATTCTTGCCTTCGGCACGTTTGCCGCGCAGTCGTTGCTCGGGACTAAACTTGCCATTGGGAAACTGCGCCAGCAGATCCACTGGTATCAGGGCATCCCGCTCGTCGCCACCTATCACCCGGCAGCGCTTCTGCGGAACGAATCGTGGAAGCGGCCAACGTGGGAAGATGTCAAGCTTGCTCGACGCGTTCTCGACGCGACCATCCGCACCTGATCCGTACCGCGATCGGCGTCCTCCACAAAGTGAGGACGCCGAACAGTCCGTGCTGGCCGCCATGCTGATCGATGCAGAGGCGATCACGCGCGCGACTGAAATCGTCGACGAGACGATGTTCTTCCGCGAGGGGCATCGCCGGATATTTCGTGCGGTGGTCGCGCTCGTCGAGCGCCTCAGTGGTATCGACGTCATCACGCTGTCCGATGAACTCGAACGACGCGGCGAACTGGATGCAGCGGGCGGCCGCGAGTACCTGAGCTTTCTCGCGGACGCCGTGCCTACGGCTGCGAACGTCGAGCATCACGCGCGCATCGTGAAGGAGAAGGCGCTCCTGCGCCGGCTGATCGAAGTCTCCACGCAGATCGCTGGTGAAGCGTTCGAAGGGCGACAGCCCGCGCGCGACCTGCTCGACTTCGCCGAACAGCGCATTCTGCAGGTCGGCCAGGACCGCGGTGGCGACGGCTTCGTCCGCGTGAAGACGCTGATGTATTCGGCAATGGATCGCATCGAGACGATCTCCAAGGAAGGGCGCTCCGTCACCGGCATCGCGAGCGGCTTCGCCGATCTCGATCAGATGACTTCGGGCTTCCAGCCGGCCGATCTGGTCATCGTCGCGGCCCGTCCCTCGATGGGCAAGACAGCACTGACGCTCAACATCGCGCAGCACGTCGCAATCACTGAAGGTGTGGGTGTCGCATTCTTCTCGCTCGAAATGAGCAAGGAGTCGCTCGTGCAGCGCATGCTCACGAGCGAAGCGCGACTCGACGCGCAAGCGATGCGCACCGGTCGGTTGCGCGACGATGACTGGCCGCGCCTCGCACGCGCTGCCGGCATTCTCGCGCAGGCACCGATCTACATCGACGACGCACCAGGCATGACGGTGCTGGATATGCGTGCCAAAGCACGACGACTGAAAGCCGATCCGGACTCCAAGCTCGGTTTGATCATCGTCGACTACCTGCAGCTGATGACCGGCCCGAACGCCGAGAACCGTCAGCAGGAAGTGAGTCAGATCAGTCGCGGGTTGAAGGCGCTTGCGAAAGAACTGCGCGTACCGGTCGTTGCGCTGTCGCAGCTGTCGCGCGCACCGGAACAGCGCTCCGGCGATGAGAAGGGCAGGCCGCAGCTCAGTGACCTGCGCGAATCCGGCGCCATCGAACAGGACGCGGATCTGATCCTGTTCATCTTCCGACAGGAAGTGTACGCCGAACGAGACGAAGCGGGTCGGTTGAAGAACAGCGAATTGGATGGCAAGGCGGAGATCATCATCGGCAAGCAGCGCAACGGCCCGATCGGCACCGTGCCGCTCTATTTCCACAAGCAGTACACACGGTTCGAGAACTTCTCGAAGCGTTCGCAGGGCGAGTGAGCACGAAGACGAAAACCGCGTACCGCTGCACCAATTGTGGCGCCGAATATCCCAAATGGGGTGGGCGCTGTGAGTCGTGCGGCGAGTGGTCCACACTCGTGGAAGAGATCGTGGAACGCGCTCCCGCCAAGGTGATCGGCCGACCCGCAACGACCGCGCGACGCGGAATGGTGGCGGTCCGTGCGGCGAAACTGAGTGCGGTCAGCGGCACAGAATCGACACGTCTCAAGACCGGACTCGCCGAGTTCGATTTTGTGCTTGGCGGTGGCATCGTGCCCGGCAGCATGGTGCTCGTCGGCGGCGAGCCAGGTATCGGCAAGTCCACGCTGCTGCTGCAGGTGGTCGCGCGCGTGCAGGGCATGGGCCACGCGGCGCTGTATGTGAGCGGCGAAGAAAGTCCGCTGCAGGTCAAGTTACGCGCCGATCGACTTGGCGAGGGCGCCGGCGAGGTCGAATTTCTGCCAGAAACACATCTCGAAACGATCCTCGCCCATCTCGAAGCCACACGGCCGATGATCGCAGTGATCGATTCGATTCAGACCGTGCACACCGAGGACCTCGAAGGTGCACCGGGCAATGTGGGGCAGGTGCGTGAATGCGCGGCACGACTGATGCGCGCCGCGAAGGAACTCGGCACCGCCATCTTCGTCGTCGGGCACGTGACGAAGGGTGGTGGCATCGCCGGGCCGAAGACGCTCGAGCACATCGTCGATACGGTGCTCTATTTCGAGGGCGAATCCGGCGCCGACTATCGCCTGCTGCGCGCGACGAAAAATCGTTTCGGCAGCGTTGATGAAATCGGAGTCTTCCGGATGGATGCCGCCGGGTTGCAGCCCGTCGCCAATCCCTCGGCGTTGTTCATGGGCGACCGCACCCAGACCGCCAGCGGCAGTGCACTGACGGCGCCGCTGGAAGGCACGCGGCCGCTGCTGGTCGAGATTCAGGGCCTCGCGGCGAAGGCTGGCTTCGGCACACCGCAACGTGTCACCACCGGCTACGATCCACGTCGACTCGCACTGTTGCTGGCCGTTCTCGAGAAGCGCGCCGGCCTTGGATTCGCACAGCTCGATGCGTTCGTGAATGTGGTTGGTGGCATGCGACTGACGGAGCCGTCTGGCGACACCGCGGTGGCGGCGGCACTCGCATCGTCCGTCTACGATCGTGCATTGCCTGCGGACGCACTGTTCCTCGGCGAGATCGGCCTCGGCGGCGAAATTCGCGCGGTCTCGCAACTCGAGCGTCGACTTGCCGAAGCGGCACGGCTCGGTCTGACGCGAGCGTACGTCGCGAAATCGTCCACGAAGGTGAAGGCGCCGCCGGGTCTCAAGGTCATCGGCGTCGCCAACGTGCGCGATCTGCTCGACACGATCTTCACCTGAATACACGCATGACGGACGACTCGATGCACAACCACGACAATCACTCGCACACGAACGAACTGCCGCACGAGCACACACACGACGGTGTCGATGTCGGTGAACGCGCGGCCGGCAATCTCGATCGCGACACAACGCCGGAGTCGTTGCGTGATGTCGTGCCCGCCGTCGCACCGAACGTCGGCGTCGTCATTGTCGCCGGAGGCAGCGGCACGCGCGTCGGTGGATCGGAGCTCAAACAATTCCGGTGGGTCGCCGGCAAGCCGATGGTGCTCCACAGTCTGCAGACGTTTCAATTGCGACCCGACGTGGCGCTGGTGGTCGTCGTGCTGCCGCGCGACTACGCCGCCGATCCGCCACCATGGATCTTTCAGTGTGACATCGATCGCATGCTCGTCAGTCAGGGAGGTCGCGATCGTATGCAGTCGGTGTACAACGGCCTCGAGGACATGCCGGAACACATCGAGACGGTGGTCATTCACGACGCGGCGCGGCCGCTCGCGAGCGGTACCGTCATCGATCGCGTGATCCGTGAAGCGCGCACCGGTCACGGCGCAATCGCCGCGTTGCCAGTCGTCGACACGCTCAAGGAAGTCGACGCCGATGGACGCATCGTGCGCACCGTCGATCGCACGAATCTCTGGCGCGCGCAGACACCGCAGGCGTTTCCGCGCGCGATGATTGACGAAGCGCACACGCGAGCCCGTCGGGACAGGTTGGCGGCCACAGACGATGCCGCGCTCTGTGAACACTACGGATTCCCGGTGGTTGTCGTGCGCGGCAGTGAACGCGGCATGAAGGTCACCGACGCCGACGACTTCGCGATCGCGGAGTCGCTCGCGGTGCTGCCCGAATGAGCTGGCGCAGCGTCGTCACGCCGTTCTGGTCGCCAGATGAAGTCGCGGCCGCGATCACGCCGGTCGTGATGCATCTGCAGGAGCGTGGTGTGCTCGCCTATCCGACCGAAACCGTGTACGGCTTCGGCACGATGGTCGATTTCGAATCGGTCGAGAAGCTCGTCACGCTCAAGCGTCGGCCGCCAGCGAAACCGTTTCTGCTGCTGGTATCGAACAGCGCGATGCTGACGCGCCTCGGCCTCACACTGTCGGCGCAGGCGGCCCATCTCGCCGCGCGACACTGGCCCGGGCCACTGACACTCGTGCTGCCGGGTGGAGAAGGCCAACTGCCGCCGCGGCTGCGCGGCCCCGAGGGTGGTATCGCCGTGCGCTGGACGCCGCATCCCGGGCTGCAGCGTCTCATCACGGCGCTCGGCTCGCCGCTCACATCCACCTCGGCCAATCGGCCCGGCATTCCTCCCGCCATGCGCGCCGGCGAGGTCGTCGAACAGTGGACCACCGAGATCAATCGTGGGCTCCTGATGGTGCTCGACGGCGGAGCACTGCCTCCCTCACCGCCCAGTACGGTGGTAGACTGCATAGGACGGCGTCTGCGGGTGATTCGACCTGGCGCCATCAGCGCGGCAATTCTGCGCGAGACTGTCCCTGACCTGCTTGGCGATGCCTGATACTTCGCTTCGTGTGCTGTTCGTTTGCACCGGGAATACCTGCCGCAGTCCGATGGCAGAAGTGATCGGGCGCGCGATCGTCTCGGGCCGACATCTCGGACACATCAGCGTCAGCAGCGCTGGCGTCGCCGCTGATGCGATCAGCGGCGCGTCCGAAGGTTCGCTGCTGATCGCAATGGAGCATGGGCTCGACCTGTCGCGACACCGCTCCCGTCAGGTCACACCAGCGCTGGTCGACGCGGCAGACCTCATCCTCACCATGAGCCCCAGCCATCTGCTCGCGGTGGAAGGCATCGGCGGTCAGGGCAAGGCGCATCTGTTGAGTGTGTACGCAACGAACGGCGAAAGTGCACGCCCGGTGAGCGATCCGATCGGCGGCGACATCACGGTCTATCGCGACACCTTCGACGAGCTGCACACGCTCATCCGCCGCGCATTCGATCGCCTGACGGCCAGTCAGCAGTCGACGTCGCGCTGATGTCGATGCCCGGGCGGCTCGTGCTGCTCGGATCACCGGTCGCGCACTCGTTGTCGCCACTGTTCCAGAACGCAGCACTGGCCGCGGCGGGAATTGCAACAACGTATGACGCCATTGATGTCGCTGACGCTGATCTCGAACGGACCGTGCGCGCGCTCGTTGCGACCGGCGCCGCCGGCAACGTCACCATCCCGTACAAGGAGCGCGTCGCCGCGCTCTGTGACGTGCTGACGCCGATTGCAGCGCGCCTCGGTGCCGTCAACACTTGGTGGTCCGAAAACGGCACGCTGCACGGAGACAACACCGACGTCGGTGGATTCGATGATGCGGTGATTGCCCTGCTGGGCGACATTCCGCGCAGTGCAAAAGTGGCAGTGCTCGGCGCGGGTGGATCGGCGCGTGCGGTCGTCGCGGCGGTCAGTGCGTGGCCGAACGCCAGCGTCGCGATCTGGGCGCGCACTCGGTCGCGTGCCGACGCCCTGCTGTCGCTCGGACCTGTCGGTCGCACCACGGTGGAGGAGTTCATGGCGCATGCACTGCGTGGGGCCGATCTGGTGGTGAACACCACACCGATCGGTATGAAGGACGATCAGGTGCCATTCAATCCCGGTGTGCTGCGCGCAGGTGCTGCGTGCCTGGATCTCGTGTATCGTCGCCATGGGCTGACGCCATTTGTGCAGATCGCACGCGCGCAGGGGCGCGCCGCGTCCGACGGATTGCAGATGCTGATCGGGCAGGGCGCGCGGTCGTGGCAACGTTGGTTTGGCATCGAGCCTGATCGCGACGTGATGTGGCGCGCGATTCAGGCGCATAGCGACTGACCGGCGTGGCGTCGCTCTGGTCCGGCAGCCAGCGTCTCGCCGCGGCGCTGCTCGAACTTGCACTACCCGGGGTCTGCGCGATCTGCGAGTCGGCACTGGGCAGACAGGCAGGGCCCGCCTGCGCGTTGTGCTGGAGCCGGATCGCGCGGCTTGCACATCCGCAATGCGCGCGGTGCGGGCACCCTGAGCCATTCGGCGCTGAACCGGGTGATCCTTGCCGATGGTGTGATGTACTTCCGCCCTTCGTGCGCACGGTGCGATCGGTGGCATGGATGACAGGTCGCGGGACCGCCAGTCGGATGGTGCACGCGCTCAAGTACGACGGGTGGCGAGGCATCGCCGTCGGCATGGCCGCGGAGATGTCACGGCTGCGCTGGCCGCCGGACGTGCTTCGGGAACGGACCTGGCTGGTGCCGGTGCCGCTCACATCGGCGCGTGCACGAGAGCGCGGGTTCAATCAGGCCGACGTGCTGGCGCGTGCGCTGGCGCCGCATTGGGGCATTCCCGTGCGCCCGGCGCTGCTCCGCACGAGGATGCCAGTCAGTCAGACGCGGTTGACACCCGGGGAGAGAGTAGTGAACGTAACTCGCGCTTTCACCGTGGCTCCGGCCGGTGCGTCAGATCTGAAAGGAGCACATTGTGTGCTCGTCGACGATGTTGTCACCACCGCCGCCACACTCATCGCGTGCGCCGCCGCCCTCGTGGACGGCGGCGCACGTATCGTAAGCTGTGCCACCTTCGGACGGGCGCCTGCAATCGGCGACCGCCGTTCTCCCCTGGAGTAGTTCCATGGCAATTCGGGTCGGTATCAACGGGTTTGGACGCATCGGACGAAACGTGCTGCGCGCCGCCAAGAAGTCAGGCGTCGCCATCGATTTCGTCGGGATCAACGACCTCACCGATACGGCCATGCTCGCGCACCTCTTCAAGTACGACTCGGTGCACGGCACGTATCAGGGGGAAGTGAGCGCGAAGGAAGGCGCGATCATCGTCGATGGCGACGAAATCAAGATCACCGCCGAACGCGACCCGGCGAACCTGCCGTGGGCCGCCGTCGGTGCCGACATCGTCCTCGAGTCAACCGGCATTTTCACCGACGCCGAGAAGGCGCGCAAGCACATTGCGGCCGGCGCGAAGAAGGTGATCATTTCAGCACCCGCCACGGGTGAAGACATCACCATCGTGATGGGCGTCAACCATCAGAAGTACGAACCGGCCGCGCACAGCATCATCTCCAACGCCAGCTGCACGACCAACTGCCTGGTGCCGATGGTGAAGGTCGTCCGCGACAACTTCGGCTTCAAGCACGGCGCGATGGTCACGATCCACAGCTACACGAACGACCAGCAGATCCTCGATCTGCCGCACAAGGACAAGCGTCGCGCGCGCGCCGCCGCACTGTCGATGATTCCGACGACGACCGGTGCCGCCAAGGCCACCGCGCTGGTGATCCCGGAAGTGAAGGGCCTGATCGATGGCATCTCGATCCGCGTCCCGACGCCGGACGTCTCGCTCACCGAACTGACTGTGGAAGTCGAGCGCGCCACGACGATCGAGGAAGTCAACGCCGCGTTTCTGGCCGCGTCGAAGGAAGGCCCACTCAAGGGAATTCTCGATTTCAGCACTGTCGAGCTGGTGAGCGTCGACTACATCGGCAATCCGTTCTCGTGCACGATCGATTCGAAGAGCACCAACGTCATCGACAAGACGCTGGTCAAGCTCTCCGGTTGGTATGACAACGAGTGGGGATATTCGAGCCGCTGCGTCGACCTGCTGCAGTACGTCGGCAGCTCGCTGTCCTGATGCAGAAACGTTCCGTGAAGGATCTGACGCCCGCGCAATTGCGCGGGCGTCGTGTTGTCGTACGGGTCGATTTCAACGTGCCATTCGACGACAGTGGCGCCGTCAGTGATGACACGCGCCTGCGCGCGGCCATGCCCACGATCCAGCTGCTGCGCAAACACGGCGCACGCGTCGTACTGCTCTCGCATCTCGGCCGGCCCAAGGCTGCACCGGACCCGAAGTACACGTTGGCCGCCGTGCTGCCGGCACTGAAAGCGATCCTGCCGGGCGTTGACGTCTCGTTCTGCGCAACGACCGATGATGCCGCCGCCGTGGCCGCGACGAATGCGATGGCCGACAGCGCCGTGCTGCTGATGGAGAACACGCGCTTTCTGCCAGGCGAAGAAACGAATGACGACGCGTTGTCGCTACGACTCGCGGCACTCGGTGATCTGTACGTCAACGACGCATTCGGCAGCGCCCATCGCGCGCACGCGTCGACGGCCGGCATCGCGAAACAGCTGCGACCCGCCGTTGCCGGACTGCTGATGGAGAGCGAGCTCGAATACCTCGGCGGGGCACTCGACGAACCGAAGCGACCGTTCGTCGCGATCCTCGGTGGCTCGAAGATTTCCGGCAAGATCGATGTCGTCGAAGCGTTGTTGCCAAAGGTCGATGCACTCCTCATCGGCGGCGCGATGGCGTGCACGTTCTACAAGGCGATGGGCTTTGAAACCGGCACGTCGTTGGTAGAGCCGGATCGCGTCGAGATGGCGAAAGATCTGATCGAGCGCGCCGGCAGCCTGCTGATTCTGCCGCACGATGCGACCGTCGCAAAGGGCATGGACCAGCCGAAGACGGCACACGCCGTCAAGCGCGACGCGATTCCGGCGGGTGAAGCGATGCTCGACATCGGACCGGACTCCGCGCAGAGTTACGCTCGCGCGATTCTCTCCGCCAAGACCGTGCTCTGGAACGGCCCGATGGGTGTGTTCGAGAAGCCACCGTTCGATGCCGGCACGCGCGCAGTCGCCACGGCAATGGCTGCCGCGACGGGCAAGGGTGCGATCACAATTGTTGGCGGCGGCGACTCAGCCGCGGCAGTCATGGAAGCTGGATTGGGCAAAATGATGAGTCACGTGTCCACCGGCGGCGGAGCCAGCCTCGAATTTCTCGAAGGCAAGGAACTCCCCGGCGTGGCCGCACTCGATGACAAGGGGACTGCTTGAAGCTGCCGATTTTTGCTGCCAACTGGAAAATGTTTCATGGGCCGAGCGATGCACGGGCCTTCATGAAAAACTTCCTCATTCATTATCCGCGGCAGCACGACCGCAAAGTGTTGTTTTTCCCGAATGCGTTGTCCGTCTCCACGGTCAACGATCTCATTCGCGAACGGCCCGACCTCGAGACCGGGATCCAGAACATTCACTGGGAAGACAAGGGTGCGTTCACCGGTGAGAATTCCGCACCGATGGCTCGTGATGCGGGTGCGTCGCACGTACTCGTCGGTCACTCCGAGCGCCGCCATGTGTTCGGCGAAACTGATCAGCAGACCAACCTGAAAGTGAAGGCCGCATTTCGCGCCGGCCTGACGCCAGTACTGTGTGTCGGCGAACTGCTCGCCGAGCGCGATGCAGGGAATACGGAGACGACGGTGCTGCGTCAATTGCGCGCCGGGATCGATGGTGTCGAGGAGGCGCAGGTGGCCTCGATGATGTTCGCGTACGAGCCCGTCTGGGCCATCGGCACCGGCCGCACCGCGACGCCGGATGACGCGAGCGCGGTGCACGCGGCCATCATCGCAGCACTCAAGACCGCAATTGGTGAGCGGGCGCTTGGCATCCCGATTCTCTACGGCGGGAGCGTCAATCGCGGCAACGCCACGACACTCCTGGCTGCCCCGGACGTCGACGGTGTGCTGGTCGGTGGTGCCAGCCTTGACGCAGACGGATGGAACGCCATCGTCCGCGCTTGATTCGAGGGGTCGGAGTCGCTTCCTTTCGTGGCTAGTTCCGAGCTGACTCCGACCCATCCGATCCGATGTACACGTTCCTGCTCGTCATCCTGATTCTGATCAGCTTCGTGCTGATCGCGGCCATCCTGCTCCAGTCGGGCAAGGGCGGCGGCATGGCAGCCAACTTCGGCGGTGCCACGTCGTCAGCCGACGCCGTCATCGGCACGCGTCAGGCGGGCAACCTGCTGACGAAGATCAGCTGGTGGGGCGGTGGGGCTTTCCTGTTCCTGTCGCTTGTGCTGCAGCTCATGACGACGCGCCAGCGCGCACCGAAATCAGTGCTCGACAACGCGTTCTCGGCGCCCGCGCCTGCCGCGCCGACCACCGCAACGCCAGCACCGGGCGCCAAGCCGTCGAACACCGCGCTTCCGCTCACACCAGCCACACCGGCTGCGCAGACGCCCGCTCCGGCCGCGCCGGCGCCCGTCAAGAAGTGAGCAGCGGCAGCGTGCCGCCCGCAGTTGAAACCGTCCCCGGGGTACTGCTCCTCGAGGACGGTTCGACGTTTCAAGGCCTCGTCAGCGCCGACACGGAGCCAACCGTCGCCGAAGTGGTGTTCACGACGAACATGACCGGCTATCAGGAAGTGTTCACTGATCCGTCGTACAATGGACAGATCGTGGTCATGACATCGCCGCAGATCGGCAACTACGGCGTGAATACCGAAGATCCCGAAAGCGGCCGGGTCCAGGTCTCGGGCGTCGTGGTGCGTGAGCTGTCGAGACACTACTCGAGCTGGCGCGCCACCGGCGACCTGCAATCATGGCTGTCGTCTTCCGGCGTTCCGATTCTGCACGACGTCGATACGCGGCGCCTGACGCGGCATCTGCGAAGCGCTGGTGTGATGCTTGGTGTGATTTGCACGGGTGAGGCACCCTCGGACGTGGCGCGTGCGCGGCTGGCCGCCGCACCACGCATGGAAGGCGCGGATCTCGCAACGACGGCTGCGACGCGTGAGACGTACGTCTACGGCGCGGAGAACACGGCGCACCATATCGTCGCCGTCGATTTCGGCATCAAGGCGAACATGTTGCGCTTGTTCGCCAGCGAAGGCTGCAAGGTGACCGTGGTGCCGAGCACGACCACGGCGCAGGAAATCCTCGCGATGAAGCCGGACGGGGTATTTCTGTCCAACGGTCCTGGCGATCCGGCAGCGATTCCGTACGCGCCGGCGATGATTCGTGGTGTAGCCGAGTCTGGTACGCCGATGTTCGGCATCTGCCTCGGGCAGCAGCTGATCGGCCTGACGTTCGGCGGTCACACGGTGAAGATGCCCTTCGGCCACCGCGGCGGAAATCAACCGGTGAAAGAGCTGTCGACGGGTCGCGTGCTGATCACCGCGCAGAACCATGGGTTCTCGGTGGCGGGAACCTCGGAGGCGGTCGCCGGCTCGACGGAGCTTCAGGTGACCCATGTGAACCTGAACGACGGTTCGATCGAGGGGATCCGGCACCGCACGCTTCCGGTGTTCGCGGTGCAGTACCATCCGGAGGCCGCTCCGGGTCCGCACGACGCCCGACCGGTATTCCACGAGTTCATGGCGGCCCTCCGGCATCGCGCCTGACGCGCACAGTTTGATAAGGCGACAAGAGCCAACCTCTTGACTGACAACGCTCTACGTCGCTAGCTTCGCGCCCGAGCCCGGTGCCAACCGGGTGTTGACTCCTTGAGGGCGTCCATGACGAAAGCCGATCTGGTGGAGCGGGTCACCGAGCAGATTTCTCGCACGGCTGGTCCGCTGATTTCCAAAAAGGATTGCGCGAGAGTCGTCGATGCGTTCCTCGACGCCATCAAGGACGCGATGAAGGACCAGAAGAACATCGAAGTGCGTGGTTTCGGCACGTTCAAGATTCGTCAGCGCAAGACACGCATGGCGCGCAACCCACGCACGGGCGAGCCGGTCGAAGTGTCCGCGCGTCCGGTGCCGGTCTTCAAGCCGTCGAAGGAATTGCGCGCGATGGTTGCGGGCGAGGAAGTACCGGAAGGTGGTTTCCCGGATGACGACGATGATTTTGACGAGTAAGTCAAAGCGGTGCTTGCAGATACGTGCTGAAGAACCGACACGGGGTGCCTTTTTGGCGCCCCGTTGTCGTTCCGGGAACGATCGCCGTCCGCCCGCGCTATCTTTCGTCGTCACCGCACTTGCCTCAATGACTCAACTTCAGGTTCTGCTCTTCGCATCGTACGCCGAGGCCTTCGGCGCCAGCAGCGTGACCGTGTCCGTCGACGAACCGGCGACGACGGCGGACCTGGTGGGCGCGCTGCGCGTATTGCCCGGTGGCAGCGTGCTGCCCGAAACGCCGCTGGTCGCGATCGATCGTCGCTTCGCGCGCGGTATAGTCCCAGTGCATCCTGATCAGGAGCTCGCACTCATTCCGCCGGTAGCCGGCGGATGATTCGCACTGCGATCGTCGCCGACGTCATAGATGTGACGGCGCTCATCCGCGAGGTGACGTCCGAGGCGACGGGCGCCACGACGCTGTTCCTCGGCACGGTCCGTGACGTGAACGACGGACGCGCCGTGACTGGCATCGAGTACACCGCGTACGCGGGCATGGCGAGCGACGAACTGCAGCGCATCGCTGAAGAGGCGCAGGCCCAGTTTCAGGGCATTCACGTGGCGGTGGAGCATCGCATCGGCACGCTCGGCTTGACCGATGTCAGCGTCGCGATTGCAGTCGCACATGCGCGTCGCGCGCAGGCCATGGACGCGAGCCGTTTCATCATCGAGGAACTGAAGCGCCGAGTGCCCATCTGGAAGTGTGAGCACTACGTGGACGGCCACCGGCACTGGATCGATCCAACGGCATCGCACACCAGCGTGGTGTCGGCATGAGCGACGTCACGCTCACCGATCAGTTTGGTCGCAGCATCCAGTATCTGCGCATCTCGGTCACCGATCGCTGCAACTTCCGCTGCACGTATTGCATGCCGTTGGAGGGTCTGCCCTGGTTGCCCAAGGCGGACATCCTCTCGTACGAGGAGATCGTCGCCGTCGTGCAGCAATTGGCGCCGCTGGGGTTGCGCCGAATTCGCCTGACCGGCGGTGAGCCCACGATCCGTCCGCAGCTCACGTCACTCGTGGCGCAGTTACGTGCGGTGCCTGGCGTCACCGACATCGCGCTGTCGACCAACGGCGTGAAGCTGCCTGAGCTTGCACAGCCGCTGCGCGACGCGGGACTCGATCGCATCAACATGAGCGCGGACAGCCTGCGCGAGGATCGCATCGTGGCGATCGCACGCCGGAATTTTCCGTTCGATCCCGTCACGTCGCTGATCGCGGCGCAGGACGCCGGACTGTCGCCGATCAAGGTGAACGTGGTCGTGATGCGAGGGGTGAATGACGACGAGGTCGCCGACTTTGCGCGGCTGACGCTCGATCGCCCCTGGCACATCCGGTTCATCGAGCTGATGCCGGTCGGCGACCTGCGTGAGCTGACCTGGGAGCATGTCGTGTCGGCCGCGGAAATTCTCGATCGCGTGTCGACGATCGACGCGCTGACGCCTGACGCTGGTCCGACCCGCGGAAACGGTCCGGCGGCGTACTATCGCTTCCCGGGCGCCGCAGGCACCGTGGGCGTGATCACGCCAATGACGCACACCTACTGCGGCACATGCAACCGGGTGCGTCTGACGGCCGATGGGCGCCTGCGCACGTGCCTGTTCGGCGACCATGAAGTGAATCTGCGTGATGCGCTCCGTGCGGGGCTGCCGCTCGAGCCGCTTTTCCGCGAGGCACTAGCCGGCAAGCCGAAGGAGCATGCGCTGCTCCAGATGCAGGTCGGCGGTCTTCGGGCGCTCAGTCAGGTCGGCGGTTAGCGCTCACAATCCTATCGTTGTCGGGAATGGTGTCGGTATCTAAGTTCCCGCCGATACTCGATAGTGATGGTTACCCGCATCTCAGGATTGATGCGCCTGACGCATTCCTCTCAGATCGACTGACGAAATGGTGAACAAGATCACGGTCGTTGGCGCCGGCAATGTCGGTGCAACTGCCGCCCAGCGCATTGCCGAGAAGGAACTGGCGCGCCATGTGGTGATGGTGGACGTCGCCGAAGGAGTCCCGCAGGGGAAGGGACTCGATCAATATCAGAGTGCGCCGATCGAGGGCTTCGACTCGCTAGTCATCGGCAGCAACGGCTACGAGGAATCGGCCGGCAGCGACATCGTGGTGATTACCGCCGGCATCCCGCGCAAGCCAGGCATGTCGCGCGATGATCTCGTGAATACCAACGCCGGCATCATGAAGGCGGTGTGCGAGCAGATCAGGGCAACGTCGCCCAACGCCATCGTAATCGTCGTCTCCAATCCGCTCGACGTGATGTGCTACGTCGCGAAGCAGGTGACGGGGTTCCCGCGCGAACGCGTGATCGGCATGGCCGGTGTGCTCGATACGGCGCGTTACTGCGCCTTCCTCGCGATGGCGATGGACGTCTCGGTGAAGGACATTCGCGCGATGGTGCTCGGCGGACATGGCGACACGATGGTGCCGCTCGTCAGCTACACGTCGGTCAGCGGTATTCCTGTCACGCAGCTGCTCGACAAGCCGACGCTCGATGCGATCGTGCAGCGCACGCGTGATGGTGGTGCGGAAATCGTGAAGTACCTGAAGACCGGCTCGGCGTACTATGCGCCGTCGGCTGGCGCGGTGCAGATGGTCGAGGCGATCGTCAACGATCAGAAGCGCATCCTGCCCTGTGCCGCATGGCTTACAGGCGAGTACGGCCTGTCAGGACTCTACCTCGGCGTTCCGTGCAAGCTCGGACGCAACGGTCTCGAGAAAGTGATCGAAGTCGAGCTTTCAGCAGACGAGCGAGCGGCGCTCGAGAAAAGCGCACAGGCGGTCCGCGAACCGATGGCAGCGCTCACGGTCTGAGCATTCTTCGAGTGGCGGGTCGGGCGAACAGGCCGATCCGCCATTCGACCATTCTGAACCAGTTTCGGAGCATTCTGCTCGATGAACACGCTGTTGACGTTCTGGCGCTCCACCATTGGCAAGAAAGTGGTGATGGGCGTGACGGGGCTGATCGGTCTCGGATTTGTGCTCGGTCACATGGCCGGGAACCTTCAGGTCTTTTCGGGCGCTGAAAAGATTGATGCGTATGGAGCCTTGCTTCAGGGACCGTTGCACGAGGTGGTGCTGCTCGCGCGCGTGGTGCTGCTCGCGGCGGTGATCCTCCATGTGACTGCGGCCTACCAACTGACGATGCTCTCGCGCGCTGCGCGGCCGGTGGACTACGCCGCACGCAAGCCGCAGGTCAGCACGCTGGCGTCAAGGACATTGCGCTGGGGTGGCGTGCTGCTGCTGGTCTTCATCGTCTTCCACATTCTGCACTTCACGGTCGGCACGGTGCATCCGGACTTCGTCGAGGGGAAGATCTACCAGAACCTTGCGACGGGGTTCGCGGTGAAATGGGTCGCGGTTTTCTATGTAGTGGCGATGCTCGCGCTCGGCATGCACCTGTATCACGGCGCGTGGAGCTCGATGCGCACATTGGGCCTGGCGAAGCAGAGCGCACATCCGCTCAAGCGATACCTGCCGGTGGCGCTTGCGATCGTGATCACCTCCGGGTTTGCGGCGATCCCGCTGGCCTTCCTTTTCGGCGTTCTCAAGTAGTCGGGCGCACAGCATATGGAACTGAAGTCCAAGATCCCGTCGGGTCCACTCGAGCAGAAGTGGGATTCGCACCGCTTCAACATGAAGCTCGTGAACCCGGCCAACAAACGGAAATACCACGTCATCGTGGTCGGCGCCGGCCTCGCCGGAGCGTCGGCCTCGGCGACGATGTCAGAGCTCGGTTATCGCGTCTCGTGTTTCGTGTATCACGATTCGCCGCGCCGAGCACATTCGATCGCGGCGCAAGGTGGCATCAACGCTGCCAAGAATTATCAGAACGACGGCGATTCCATCAAGCGGTTGTTCTACGACACGATCAAGGGCGGTGACTTCCGTGCGCGTGAGGCGAATGTGCATCGCCTGGCGCAGTGCTCGGTCAACATCATCGACCAGTGTGTGGCGCAGGGCGTGCCGTTCGCGCGTGAGTACGGTGGCCTGCTGACCAATCGCTCGTTCGGTGGCGCCCAGGTGAGCCGCACGTTCTACGCCCGTGGACAGACCGGGCAGCAGCTGCTGCTTGGCGCGTACCAGGCCCTCGAGAAGCAGATAGCCAAGGGCGCAGTGACGATGCACACGTTGACGGAGATGATCGATGTGATCGTCATCGACGGCGTGGCGCGCGGTATCGTGGCGCGAGACCTGACCACCGGCAAGATCTCGACGCATCTGGCGGATGCGGTGGTGCTGGCGACGGGCGGATACGGCAACGTGTACTTCCTGTCGACGAATGCGAAGCAGTGCAACGTGACCGCCGCGTGGCGCGCGTACAAGCGCGGTGCGGCGTTCGGCAATCCGTGCTTCACGCAGATTCATCCGACGTGTATTCCGCAGGCGGGCGACTTCCAGTCCAAGCTGACGCTGATGTCGGAGTCACTGCGCAATGATGGGCGCTGCTGGGCACCGCTCAAGCAGGGCGACACGCGCAACCCGCGCGACATTCCCGAAAACGAACGCGACTACTTCCTCGAACGGAAGTATCCGAGCTTTGGCAATCTGGCGCCGCGCGACATCGCGAGCCGCGCAGCGAAGGAAGTCTGCGATGAAGGTCGCGGTGTCGGTGACACGGGCCTTGGCGTGTATCTCGACTTCGCCGACTCGATCAAGCGCCTCGGCGAAAAGACCGTGGCAGAGCGGTACGGTAACCTGTTTCAGATGTATGAGCGCATCACGGACGAAGATCCGTATAAGCA
The DNA here is from genome assembly GCA_031367535.1 of Gemmatimonadaceae bacterium. GTDB lineage: Bacteria > Gemmatimonadota > Gemmatimonadetes > Gemmatimonadales > Gemmatimonadaceae > JACMLX01. Next base: position 22,062 of record JANLPZ010000177.1, on the reverse strand, counting down.
GCCGATGCGCATCTATCCGGCCGTGCACTATACGATGGGCGGCCTGTGGGTGGACTACAACCTGATGAGCACCGTGCCAGGACTGCACGTGCTTGGCGAAGCGAACTTCTCGGATCACGGTGCGAATCGCCTCGGCGCCAGCGCGTTGATGCAGGGACTGGCCGACGGCTATTTCGTGATCCCGATGACCATCGGTGATTACCTCGCGCAGGCTAAGCTGGCGCCGGTGACACAGGATCATCCTGAAGTGCGCGCGGCGGAAGCAGCGGCGAACGATCGGATGAAGCGCCTTGTCGGCATCAAGGGCAAACGAGCCGCCGACAGCTTCCATCGCGACCTGGGCAAGATCATGTGGGAGAACTGCGGCATGGCGCGCAACACCGCGTCGCTGACGACGGCCATCCAGGACATCGGAGCGCTGAAGGAAGAGTTCTGGCGCAACGTGAACGTGCCGGGCTCCGATGCCGATCTCAATCAGGCACTGGAGAAGGCGAATCGTATCGCCGACTTCATGGAGCTTGGTGAACTGATGTGTCGCGACGCACTCGAGCGCGAAGAAAGCTGCGGCGGGCATTTCCGCACCGAGTATCAGACGCCGGATGGCGAAGCGTTGCGCAACGACGAGCAGTTCGCGCACGTCGCCGCGTGGCAGTACAACGGTGAAGGCACCGCGCCTACGCGTCTCGTGGAACCGCTCACGTTCGAGAACGTGCAGCTCAGCCAGCGGAGCTACAAGTAATGAATTTCACGTTGAAGGTGTGGCGTCAGGCGAACGCGAAAAGCGCGGGCCGACTCGAGACGTATGCGGCGAAGGAGATTCCGTCTGATGCGTCATTCCTCGAGATGATCGACATCGTGAACGATCATCTGGAGGCGGACGGCAAGGAGCCGATCGCCTTCGCACACGATTGCCGGGAGGGGATCTGCGGCAGTTGCAGCATGATGATCGATGGAGTGGCGCACGGTCCGGTGAAGGGTGCGGCGACCTGCCAGGTGCACATGCGCACGTTCACGGATGGTCAGGAGATCACGATCGAACCGTGGCGTTCAGTGGCGTTCCCGGTGCTCAAGGATCTGATCACCGATCGCAGCGCATTCGATCGCATCATTCAGGCAGGCGGCTACATCAGCGCTCCGACCGGTGGCGCGCGCGATGCGAACGAAATTCTGATCGCCAAGAGTGACTCCGACTCGGCGATGGATGCGGCGGCCTGCATCGGCTGCGGTGCATGCGTGGCGGCCTGCCCGAACGGTTCCGCCTCGCTGTTCACCGGGGCCAAGATCGCGCATCTCGCGCGCCTGCCGCAGGGTCAGCCCGAGCGCTACAAGCGTGTGGAGCTGATGGTAGCGCAGATGGACAACGAACACTTCGGCCACTGCACGCTGTACGGTGAGTGCCAGGAGGCCTGCCCGAAGGAGATCTCGATCGACGTGATCGGCCTGATGAATCGCGACTACATCATGGCGGCGGCGACCAAGAAGCCTGACATGGCCGGGGCGAGCGGCCACGGGTGATCGATGAAGCGGGTGTGACGCAGGTGTGACGCGGGGCCCGGCGCCAGATCGGCACCGGGCCCCGCGTTGTCTGTCGGCCTGACCCGAACGGTCAGAGTTTCGGCAGCGTGATACCGGTCTGCGCCTGGTACTTCCCGCGCTTGTCCCGGTAGCTGACATCCGGCGGCGCGTTGCCTTGCAGGAAGAGCACCTGCGCGATGCCTTCATTGGCGTAGATCTTCGCGGGGAGCGGTGTGGTATTCGAGATCTCGAGCGTCACGAAGCCTTCCCACTCCGGCTCGAACGGCGTGACGTTCGTGATGATCCCGCAACGGGCGTAGGTCGACTTGCCCACGCAGATCGTCAGAATGTCCCGTGGAATACGGAAATATTCCACCGATCTCGCCAGCGCGAAGCTGTTCGGCGGCACGATGCAATAGTCACCTTCGAACTCGACGAAGCTCTTCGGATCAAAATCCTTCGGGTCCACGATCGAACTGAGGACATTGGTGAAAATCTTGAATTCCCGGGCCACCCGCATGTCATAGCCGTACGAGGAGACCCCGTAGCTGATGACACCGTCGCGGACCTGTCGGTCTTCGTAGGGTTCGATCATCCCGTGGTCGAGCGCCATGCGGCGAATCCACGCGTCGTTCATGATAGGCATGGCGCGGGAACGTAGCGGGCCCGCGTCACTGGTGCTACCAGCATCGTCGGGGCCGAGTGCGCCGATTCGGCCCTCGGTGCAAGGCCGGGCAACGCGGAGCGGAAAAAGCGTTGAAGTACGTCCAGCGGACGGCTACCTTGCCCGTGACCGGTTAGTGAATTTTTTCACGAGCGTCCGACCACGAATGGGGCTTCAAGCGTACCTCCCAATCCTGATGTTGATCGGTTTCGTTCTTTTGAACGCAGCCATCATCATCGGTTTGTCTCAGTGGGCGATGCGACAGCGGCCGAGCGTGGTGAAGTCGGAAGCGTACGAATCCGGTATTCCAGTGCTTGGCGATGCCCGCGAACGCTTCTCGGTGAAGTTCTACCTCGTCGCGATGTTGTTCATCGTGTTCGACATCGAAACGGTGTTCCTGATTCCGTGGGGTACGGCATTCCGCCGGCTGTCGTGCACCGGTTCGCTGGTGGACGGCGTGTGCACCGGTGCGACAAGCTTCTTCGGCCTTGGCGAAATGCTCGTGTTCATGGCCATTCTCGCCGTCGGACTGACCTACGTGTGGCGCAAGGGAGCACTGCAATGGGATTGAGCCCGGTGACGACGAAGTCGCAGGTGTCGTACGATCCGCCCTCACAGGACGGCTGGGTCACGACCCGGCTGGAGTTTCTTGTCAACTGGGGCCGCGCGAATTCCTTGTGGCCGATGCCGTTCGGCACCGCGTGCTGCGCGATCGAGTTCATGGCCACGGCGGCAAGTCGCTTCGATCTGGCGCGCTTCGGTATGGAGCGCATGAGTTATTCACCGCGTCAGGCGGATGTGCTGATCTGCGCCGGCCGCGTGCCGTACAAGCTGGCCCCGGTGATCCGTCGTATCTACGAGCAGATGCCGCAGCCGAAATGGGTCATCTCGATGGGCGCGTGTGCATCGACCGGCGGCATGTTCGACAACTATGCCGTGGTGCAGGGCATCGACACGATCATTCCGGTCGACGTGTACGTGCCCGGCTGTCCGCCGCGTCCTGAGGCGTTGATTCACGGCATCATGATGCTGCAGGACAAGGTGAAGCAACAGCGATCATTGTCGAACGCCGCGCAGTACGCGGAAATCGCGATCGACCCGACGTCGCGTCACTACATCCCAGCTGCGCGCATCGATGAGTTGTCCGAGCCGTTCGGGAACTCGGTGCATCAGACACGGTCCGCTCCATGAGTGTCGTGCTGCCTGGCGCAGCGCTGCCGGAGAACACACCGGATCCGGTCACACCGCGCAACGTGCCGCACCGCGGTGGTGACGTGAATCCGACGGTCGACGCATTGCGCGCGCAGTTCGGCGGGTCGATAGGGCGGCATGACGTCACATGGGGCGAGACGACTGTATGGGTCGACGCCGCGAAGATCCGCGAGATCGCATTGTGGTTGCGCGACGATCCGACGCAGCAGTACGACTATCTGGTCGATGTCACCGCCGTCGAGCATCGCGATACCATGATGCCGCTCGAAATGGTCTGGCACCTGCGCTCGCTGCCGTATCGCCGTTTCCTGCGCATCAAGTCGGCGCTCGACATGAATGCAGAGCTCGAAGTGCCGAGCATCGAGCCGGTGTACAAGTCGGCGAATTGGCTGGAGCGCGAGGTGTACGACATGTTTGGCGTCCGATTCGGTGGGCACTCGGATCTGCGCCGCATCCTGCTGTGGGAGAGCTACGCCGAAGGGTTTCCGCTGCGCAAAGATTTTCCGTTGCGCGGACGATTCAGTCGCTCGGAGCAGCTCACGCAGGCTCTCGCCGCCAATCCGGAAGCGCCCTATTCGATGGAAGAGCTGAGCGTTGCCGACGCGTTCCACGAACTGCCGGCCGACATGCGCGAACGACTGCTGCGCGCCAAGGCAGAGGGCTGAGCGATGGCGACCACGACACGCACGGTGGAAGTCGAGCTGGCGACACAGACGATGAGCCCGAAGGGTGAGCTCTTCCGTTTGCCGCTGACTGCGAACGAGGCGGGCGTCGTAATGCCGATCGATCTCGCCCCCGGGACCGAACCGGACATGGGCAGCGAGCGGATGCTGATCAATATCGGTCCGCAGCATCCGGCAACACACGGTGTGTTGCGGCTGGTGCTCGAACTCGACGGCGAAACGGTGATCCGCTGCGTGCCGCACATCGGCTATCTGCACTGCGGCTTCGAGAAGATCGGCGAGTATCGCCAGTACAACCAGATCATCCCGTGGACCGATCGCGAGGACTATCTGAACTCGATGGGCAACAACATCGCCTACGCGCTGAGCGCTGAGCGGTTGTTCGGCATCGAGATCACGCCGCGCTGCACGGTGCTCCGTGTGATCGCGATGGAACTCTCGCGCATCATCTCGCACCTCGTCTGGCTTGGCACGACCGCTATCGACATGGGTGCCTTCACGCCGTTCCTCTGGACGTTTCAGGAACGCGAGACGGTGTACAACCTGTGGGAGAGTTGGGTCGGTGCACGTCTGACGACGAGTGCATCGCGCATCGGCGGCATGGCGGCCGATCTGCCATCCGGATGGATCGACGGGTTGAAGGGTTTCCTGCGCTCGCTGCCGAAGACGCTCGACGAAACTGATCGCATGCTGACGCGCAACGGCATCTGGGTCGGCCGCACGGTCGGACTCGGCGTGATGTCGGCATCGGAAGCAACGAACTACGGACTCTCGGGTCCGATGCTGCGTGCATCAGGCGTGGCGTACGACGTGCGCAAGGATGTCCCGTATCTCGACTACGAGACCTACGACTGGGACATTGCCGTCGGCACCAAGGGCGATGTGTACGATCGGTATCTCGTGCGCATGGAAGAGATGCGGCAAAGTGTGCGCATCATCGAGCAGGCACTCGAGCGGTTGCCGGACGGCCCGATCAACGTCGATGATCCGCGCATCATTCTGCCGGCGAAGAGCAAGGCGACGAGCGAGATGGAGTCGATGATCCATCACTTCAAGCTGGTGATGGAAGGCCCGCGCCCGCCGATCGGTGAGTGTTATGTCGCGACTGAAAGTCCCAAGGGCGAAAAGGGGTATTACCTGGTGAGTGATGGCACATCGAAGCCGGTGCGTTGGCGCATTCGCCCGCCGGCGTTTGTGAACCTGTCCGCGATCTCGAAGATGGCCGAGGGCCATCTGCTGTCGGATGTGATCGCAATCAACGCCAGCATCGACATCGTGATGGGAGAGATCGACCGATGAGCCTCCACGCGATGGCGCCTGACGGGCATGCCGAGCACGACGACTACACACCAGTGTTCATCGGCGCGCGTCGCGCTGAGCTGGACACGTTGCTGTCGCGGTATCCCAGCAAGATGGCGGCACTGCTGCCGGCACTCTGGATTCTGCAGGACGAGCGTGGCTGGGTCAGTCCGGACGGCATGGCGGAAGTGGCACAGGCCCTCGATCTCACGCCGGCGTATGTGAAGGGTGTCGTCACGTTCTACACCATGTATCACCAGCATCCGGTCGGGAAACACTTCGTGCAGGTCTGTACCACCACGCCCTGCAATGTGTGCGGCGCGGAAGATGTCGTGAGTGCCTTTCTGCGCGAAACGAAGTGTGGTGAACTCGGCGTCACGTCGGCCGACGGTCGCTACACGGTGATCGAGGTCGAGTGTCTTGGCGCGTGTGGATTCGCGACGCCTGTGATGGTGAACGAGAAGATGATCGAGTGTGTCTCGGTGGACAGTGTGAAAGATCTGCTGGCAGGGCTCGACTGATGGGCTACCCGCATCCGTCGCACGCACGCGAGACCCCCGTCATCTCGAAGTATTTCGGCGACGCCGAAGCGCGCACGCTGGCCGGCTGGCAGAAGCGCGGCGGGTACGAAGTGCTGAAGCAGGCGTTGTCGACCGATCCGGTTGAAGTGCAGAATGTCGTCAAGGACTCCGGACTGCGCGGACGTGGTGGTGCCGGATTTCCGACGGGCGTGAAGTGGAGCTTCATGAAGCCCGACGGCAAGACACACTATCTCTGCATCAACGGCGACGAGTCGGAGCCGGGCACCTTCAAGGATCGCGAGTTGATGCGCTGGACGCCGCATCAGCTGGTGGAAGGCGCCGCGGTTGCGGCGCACGCCATCTACGCGGAAACCGCCTACATCTACATCCGCGGCGAATACACCGAGCCGATCGCGCGCGTCACCGAGGCCATTCGCGAGGCGTACGCGGCCGGCATTCTCGGTGCCAACGCGATGGGCAGCGGCAAGCGTGTCGATGTGCATGTGCACAAAGGCGCGGGCGCGTACATCTGCGGCGAAGAAACCGCGCTCATGAATTCGCTCGAAGGTCGCCGAGGCAATCCGCGCATCAAGCCGCCGTTCCCGGCGGTGGCAGGATTGTTCGCACAGCCGACGACCATCAACAATGTCGAAACGGTGTGCGCGGCAATTCACGTGCTCCGCAACGGTGCCGACTGGTACAAGTCGCTCTCGAGCCCGACGAATCCGAAGAGCACTGGCACAAAGTTGTTCTCGGTGTGCGGCAATGTCGCTCGACCAGGCAACTACGAAGTCGGGATGGGTTTCCCGATGAAGGAATTTCTCTGGGATCTGTGCGGCGGACCGCCGTCTGGTCGTACATTCAAGGCGATCATTCCTGGCGGTTCGTCGGTGCCAATCCTGACGCCGGAAGAGTGTGAAGTCGCCGTCATGGATTACGAAGGCATTCAGGCCGCCGGATCATTGCTTGGTTCCGGCGGCGTGATCTGCTTCGACGACTCGCAGGACATGGTGCGACAGATCGCGCGACTCGCGCGCTTCTACGCGCATGAAAGCTGCGCGCAATGTTCGCAGTGTCGCGAAGGCACAGCGTGGACGACGAAGATTCTCGAGCGCATCCGCGACGGGCAAGGCACGATGAAGGATCTCGACACGCTGCTCGAGATTGCCGACAACATGACCGGCAAGACGATCTGCGTGCTGAGCGACTCGTGTGCGACGCCTGTCGTCAGCGGCCTGAAGAAATTCCGCCATGAGTTCGAGGCGAAGATTCCGAAGAACCGTTCGTCGGTGATGATCCCCAGTCTCAGCACGGCGGCGGCCTGAGATGACGGCTCCCGCAGCGCCTGCGAATCCGGGCATGGTGACACTCACGATCGAAGGCCGTGAAGTCATCGTGCCGCCGGGCACGAATCTGATCGAAGCGGCGAAGACGGCTGGCGTCCTCATTCCGCACTACTGCTACCATCCGTCGTTGCCGGTGGCCGGTGTGTGCCGCATGTGTCTTGTCGAAGTCGAGAAGTTTCCGAAACTGACGCCCGCCTGCGCGACGACGGTCGGCGAAGGGCAGATCGTGCATGTGCACTCGCCGAAAGCACGCGAGGCCCGCAAGGGCGTGCTGGAATTCCTGCTCATCAATCATCCGCTCGACTGTCCGATCTGTGATCAGGCCGGTGAGTGTGAGCTGCAGGACTACACCTTCGCCGAAGGCCGGAAGGATTCCCGGTACATGGAGCCGAAGCGCTTCAATCCGATGGAAGATTTCGGCGGCGACGTGCTGTACGTGCCGAACCGCTGCATTCTGTGCACGCGCTGCGTGCGATTCATGGATGTCGTGGCGAAGGATCCGGTGCTCAATGTCAGTGAGCGCGGCGACCGCGCGTACATCGGCAAGTTCGAAGGCGCCGATCTCACGCACGCATGGGCATCGAATGTCGTCGACCTCTGCCCGGTCGGTGCGCTGCTCTCGAAGGATTTCCTGAACAAGGCGCGTGCGTGGGAGCTGGATCGTGCGGCGTCGATCTGTCCGAGTTGCTCGCAGGGTTGCAACGTGACGCTCGAAACCCGCGACAACGTCGTCGTGCGTATTCGTCCGCGGCCGAACTCGGCGGTCAATCAGCACTTCGCGTGTGATGTCGGGCGCATGAACTATCGCTGGATCAATCGACGCGACCGCCTCGAGTATCCGCAGATTCGGTCGGCGCAGGGCCTCGCAACGACATCGTGGAGCGACGCAATCTCGGCGGCCGCCAGCGCGATCAGCGCGGCGCCACGCGTGACAGTGCTGGCATCGCCAACGTTGTCGAACGAAGCGCTCTATCTGCTCGGCCGCCTCGCGTCACACGTCAGTGCGACCGCCGTCATGACGGTCGCGCGAGGCCCCGAAGCCCCGCTGGCTGGCGTGAAGGATCTCTCGCTTCGTGCTGAACGTGCGCCGAATCACACAGGCGCCGAACTGTTCGGCTTCACCGACGTGATTTCGCCGGCCGCCGGACTCGGTGCCAACGACCTGCTGATTGTCGCCGATGCCGCGGCTTCCGTGTCATCGGTGCCGGATGGTGTGCGTGTGATCGTGCTTGGCACGGTGCTCGACGACGCACTGAAAGCCGCGACGATCGTGGCGCTGCCGATGTGCAACTTCGCCGAAGAGGATGGCACGTTCACCAACCTGCGTGGTCGCGTGCAGCGCTTCCAGCAGGCGAAAGCGCCACCAGCGCAGGTGCGTCCGTCGTATCGCGTCCTTGGGGAACTGGCGACTGCCATCGGTGCCGGTACGTATCCGGCCCTCGCGAGCGATGTCTTCGCCACGATCGCCGCCAACGTGCCGGCGTTCGCAGGCATGACGTATCGTACGCTGGGCCTGCAGGGCTCCGCCGCAACGCTCGCTGCTGGAGCGACCGTCTGATGGGACCGATGCTCATGACACCCATCACGGACAATCCGACCGCATTCGCAATCGCCTCGGCGATCAAGGTGCTCGCATTCTTTGGCGTCTATCTCGTGACCGTCGCGATGTTGACGCTCGCCGAGCGAAAGGTGAGCGCCTGGATTCAGGACCGCCACGGGCCGAATCGCGCGGGTCCCGGCGGCCTGCTGCAGCCTGCTGCCGATGGTCTCAAGAATTTCATGAAGGAAGAACTCTCGCCGGGCGCGGGCAACAGCATTCTGTTCACGCTCGCACCGGCGATCGCATTCTGTACGGCGATGGTGAGCTGGGCCGTGATCCCGTTCGCCGCACCACTCCCGACCCCCTGGGGCGTGGTCTCGGTCTCGATCGCCCAGTTGCCGGTGGGCTTCGTGTTCACGCTCGCGATTTCCTCACTTGGCGTGTTCGGGATCACACTCGCCGGATGGAGTTCGAACAACAAGTATTCGCTGCTCGGTGGACTGCGCTCCAGCGCCCAGATGATTTCGTACGAGATCGCGATGGGACTGTCGATCATTCCTGTCCTGTTGCTGGCCGGCAACGTGACGATGGACGCCATCGTGAAGCAGCAGGCGATGGGCGGCTGGAATGTGCTGAATCTGTCCGTGGCCTTCCTGACGTTTCTGATTTCCGCGTTCGCCGAAACGAATCGTCTGCCGTTCGACCTGCCCGAAGCAGAGAGTGAACTCGTCGCGGGGTATCACACCGAATACAGCTCGATGAAGTTCTCGATGTTCTTCATCGCCGAGTACGCGAACATGCTGACCGCCAGTGGCATGATGGCGACGCTGTTCCTTGGTGGATGGGACATTCCGTTCACGAGCTGGGACAACACCGGCGACCCGTCGGTGCTCAAGACACTGCTGACGCTCGTGTCGTTTGCGCTGAAGGCAGGCTTTTTCCTGTTCTTCTACATGTGGATCCGCTGGACGCTGCCGCGGTTCCGGTATGACCAGCTGATGTCGCTCGGCTGGAAATTCCTGCTGCCGTTGTCACTTGGCTACATCGTGCTGATCGCGTCGGCGCTGCTCGCGCTGCAGGCACTCGGCATTCAGCAGGGCGTGCTGCAGACCGGCATTCTCTTCGTGCTCAATGTGGCTGTGCTGGTGCTGGTGTTCGTGATCTTCGACCGCGGTCGTCTCGTCAGTCCGACGACGTCCAGGATGTCGGCGGCAGAGATGCTCCGGCTTCGGACGCAGGACCGACTGGGCTCGCCGCTGTCGGCCGCGGTGCGACCGGAACCCGAGATGGGGGACTGATGGCGATCAATGTGAAGGTCATGGACCGTCCGGTGGAACAGGTCAGCTATGTGCGCGCGACGCTCTCCGGATTGGCGCACACGTTCAAACATCTCGTCGATCCGCATAAGGTCACGACGCAGTATCCGGAAGAAACCGAGGCGCTGTCGAAGCGCTGGCGCGGCACGCATCGCATGCTCACCACCGAGGACGGCAAGGCGAAATGTGTCGCCTGCGGCCTGTGCCCGACGGTGTGTCCGGCCAACTGCATCAAGCTGGTGCCCGGCGAAGATGAACAGGGCAATCGTTTCCCACTCGTGTTCGAGATCGACGAGTTCCGTTGCATCTTCTGCGGCTATTGCCAGGAAGTCTGCCCGGAAGAAGCGATTCACGTCGGGCGGCACTATGAGAATGCCGAATATTCGCGCGATGGCTTCGTGTACGATCTGGAGCGCCTGACCGCGCAGACACATCCCGTCTGTGAGATGTGGGACCCCGCCGATCCCGCCGGGGAATGATGGGCACGTTCTACACGATTCATTTCTGGCTGTTCTCGACGCTCGCGATCGTCGCCGCATTGGCGATGGTCACGCGGCGCAATCCGGTGGCCGCCGCGTTGTGGCTCGTCAATGTGATGTTCGCCTTGGCCGCGCTCTACGTGATGCTCGGCGCACACTTCCTTGGCGCGGCGCAGGTGCTCGTCTATGCGGGCGCGATCATGGTCGTCTTCGTCTTCGTCGTGATGCTGCTCAACCTCGGCGAGAATGACGTGCAGGAGCGGCGCAGCATGGGTGCCGCGCTGGCAGCGTCGGCAATTGCCGGTGCGCTGGCGGCCGAGTTGCTGTATGTGCTGCGCGCGCAGCCGTTTCCAGTCGATGGACTGCAGCCGGTTGACGCCGATGCGCTCGCACCGATCGCAAATTCGCTGTTCACCGACAATCTCGTCGCGTTCGAGGTGACGTCGTTGCTGCTCCTGGTGGCGGTGATCGGCGCCGTCGTCCTGGCGAAGCGCGGCAAGGTTCCGGGCGAGGCACGCACATGATTCGCGAAGCCCTGTTCGTCTCCGCCATTTTATTCAGCATCGGCGTGCTCGGTGTGCTGACGCGTCGCAACGCCCTGATCCTCTTCATGTGCGTCGAGTTGATGCTCAACGCCGTGAACCTGTCGTTCGTGGCGCTGTCGAGGCTGCACGGCGTAAGCGGTCAGGTGTTTGTACTCTTCGTGATGACCGTTGCCGCCGCTGAGGCCGCAGTCGGCCTCGCGATCGTGATCAGTGTGTTCCGGCATTATCGCACGGTCGATCTCGGCCGCATTCGGCTGCTCAGAGGTTAGACGCACACACGCATGTTCACTTCTTCGTCGGCATCGCTGGTTCTTTGGCTCATTCCCCTGTTGCCATTCGCTGGCTTCGTGGTGAACGGGTTGTTCTCGCTGGTGCCGGCCTGGCACGGTGAACGCGTCCCTGCGACGCCGCCGGGCCGTCGCGGCATCGTCAGCCTGATCGGCGTCGGCGTGATGGTGCTCGCATTCGCGCTGACCATCACACTTGCGCTGCAGGTCGGCAGCGATGCGACTGCCCTCAATTCGTCCCTCGGCGTCTGGATGCACGCGGGATCGTTCAGTGTCGAATGGGCGCTACGCGTGGATCGACTGAGCGTGCTGATGATGCTCGTCATCACCGGTGTCGGCAGCCTCATTCACATCTACAGCGTCGGCTACATGGCCGACGATTCGGGATATGCGCGCTACTTCGCGTACCTGAATCTGTTTGTCGGGTTCATGTTGATGCTCGTGATGGGGGCAAACTTGCCGGTGTTGTTCATCGGGTGGGAAGGCGTCGGACTCGCGTCGTACCTCCTGATCGGTTTCTGGTTTGGCGACACGGCCAACGCCATCGCGGGCAAGAAGGCGTTCGTCGTCAACCGCATCGGCGACTTCGGATTGCTGCTCGCGATGTTCATCCTGTTCGCGAACATCGGCTCGCTCGACTTCGTCGACATCGCGAAGCAGCATGCGGTGCTGTCGACACCACTCGTGACGGCGATCTGTCTGTTCATGTTTCTGGGTTGCGCGGGCAAGAGTGCGCAGCTGCCATTGTACGTGTGGTTGCCGGACGCCATGGCCGGCCCGACGCCGGTGTCCGCGCTGATCCACGCCGCCACCATGGTCACGGCGGGCATCTACCTGATCGTGCGGAATGCAACGCTGTTTTCGGCGGCGCCGGTCGCCTGTCTCGTCATCGTGCTGGTTGGCGCCCTGACCGCGCTCTGGGCAGCGACGGTCGGTCTCAAGCAGTGGGACATCAAGAAGGTGCTGGCGTATTCCACGATTTCGCAGCTTGGCTACATGTTCGTCGCAGTCGGGGCAGGCGCGTACACTGCGGCGATGTTTCATCTGGTCACGCATGCGTTCTTCAAGGCCTTGCTGTTCCTCGGCGCCGGCGCGGTGATCCACAGCATGCACCACGCACTGCACGCGACACATCGGCACGACGACGCCCAGGACATGCGCAACATGGGCGGCCTGCTGAAGAAGATGCCGGCGACGGGCACGCTGATGTGGATTGCGACACTCGCCATCGCAGGCATCCCGCCGCTGGCCGGATTCTTCTCGAAGGACGCGATTCTTAGCGCAATCGCCGAGCGCGCGATGGAGTCGCCGCTGGCCGAATCATCGCTCGGCCCGATTCCCGGTCGCGTCGTACTCTGGTTCGCGTACGCACTCGCCGTCGTGACCGCGTTCCTGACCGCGATCTACATGACGCGCCTGATGCGCTATTCGTTCCACGGGTCATTCCGGTCTGGAGCTGACGTTGAAGCCGAAGTGCATGATGCGCCGTGGATGTTGCGCGGCCCGCTGATCGCCCTGGGTGCACTGACATTGGTCGGCGGTTGGCTGCAGTTGCCCGAGGTGCTGCCGATCGGTCGCGTCAGCTTGCTCGACACGTGGCTCGCACCGATCACCGGCAGTGCGACCACGTTGCTCGCCGGCACGGGGCAGCTGCCGCACAACACGGAATACATCCTGATTGGAATTGCCGTGGTCGTCGCGATCGCCGGTATGGCAACGGCCTTCGTCCGACTTCGTCCTGACTCGCTCACCACGAAGGACAATGCGCCGCCGGAAACCGGCATCGGACTCGTGCTCGCGAACGACTACTTCGTCGACACCGCCATCGAACGTGTCATCGTCCGTCCAACAGTGGCTGCATCGCGCAAAGTGCTCTGGCGCGGCCTTGATCTCGGGTTGATCAACGGTGTGCTCGTCCAGGGCACCGCACAGGTCGTCCGCGTTATGTCGTCGGTCGCGTCGCGCGCACAGGTTGGGTTCGCGGGCAGCTACGTCTGGGCGATTGCACTCGGTGCCGTCGTACTCATCGGCATCTTCACGGTGCGAGGTGGGCAGTGAGCGCCATGCTGTCGACGATCGGCTTCGCACCGACCTGGTTGCTGCCTGCGATTGTTGCGGTGCCACTGCTTGGATCGATCGGAGTCTGGCTGCTGCCTCGCGCATCCAGCGACACGGATGCCAGTCTGGCGCGGACGATCACGATCGGCCTGCTCGCCGTGACCGCATTTTTCACGCTGGCACTCTGGCTCGTCGTGCCGGACGGACAGACGGCGCAAGTGGACTATCCGTGGATCACTGAGTTCGGCTCGCGGATTCGTCTTGCCGCGACAGGCATCTCGCTGCCGATGGTCGTGCTCACAGCCTGGCTCATGTTGCTCGGCATGATCGCAACGAATCGTGCGGCGGTCACGTATCGTGCCGCGTCGTACTACGCGCTGATCCTGCTGCTCACCGCAGGAATTCTCGGGATTTTCCTCGCGGCCGATCTGCTGCTGTTCTATCTGTGCTGGGAACTGATGCTGGTGCCGCTGTACTTCCTGATCGGCGTCTGGGGATCAGGACGCGGTCCGGCAGCGGGCATGACGTTCTTCATCTACACGATGCTCGGCTCGTTGCTGATGCTTGTCGCGGTCATCACCGTTGCAGCGGCCGCGGGTGGTACGACGTTCGACACCGTCCGCGCGATGGCCATCAATCGGCCGATGAGCATGACCACACAGGCGTTCTGCTTCTTCGCATTCGCCTCGGCGTTCCTCGTCAAGAGCGCGCTGATTCCGTTCCACACCTGGTTGCCTGACGCGCAGAGTGACGGCCCGCCAATCGCCGCCGTCGCACTGGGCATCAAGGTCGGTACCTACGGCCTGCTGGTGCTCGCGTACCCGCTCTTTCCGCTGGCAGCGCTCCATCCTGTGACGCGTTTGATTCTGGCGTCACTCGGTGTGGTTGGTGTGCTCTACGGATCACTCGTCGCGCTGGTGCAGCCGGATTTCCGACGCGTGATTTCGTACGCGTCCATCGCCCACCTTGGATTCGTGGTGCTTGGCATCAGCGCGTTCACGGCGGAATCGCTGCAAGGCGCGGTGATGGTGATGGTGAATGCCGGCATCACGACCGGCGGCATGTTCCTGCTGCTCGGCATGCTGCGTGAGCGTATCAGCGATGATCGCTTCCAGTCGTTGGGCGGACTCGCGAAGGACATGCCGATGTTCGGCGCGCTGGTGGTGCTGTTTGCGCTGGCCAACGCCGGCCTGCCGGGTACGAATGGATTCGTCGGCGAGTTCCTTGTGCTGATCGGCGCATTCACACATTTCCCGGTGCTGGTGTTGCTGGCGACGATCGGCGTGATTCTCGCCGCGGCCTATCTGTTGTGGGCGGTGCAACGGATGCTGTTCGGCCAACGCCCTGAGGGCGCGCCAGTCGTGAGGGATTTGACGGCTCTCGAAGCTGGCGTGATGGCGGCGTTCGTGGTTGCGATCATCGGCCTCGGGCTCGCGCCGTCGCCGGTATTGAATCGCCTGGACAGCTCCATTGCGGCACTCGTGACGCGCGTCAACATGTCGGCAATCACCGCACCGCCCACGGCGAGCGCAGTCGAGGGAGCACCGCGATGACCGGATTCACCTTCGGTGGTCTCGACCTCGGCACGCTGCTCTTGCCTGAGCTGATCGTGTCGATCGGCGGTATGTGCGTGTTGCTGTTCGGCGTGTTCGCTGCCGAGAGTGCAGAGAACACGCGGCGCGCACATCTGCTGGCGATTGTCGTGACGCTGATCGCCGCCGCGTCGGCGGCAATGCTGGCGAATCAGTCGCCGCCACTCGGTGCAGCAACCGGGCCACTCGCGTACGACGGGTTCCGCTGGGCGTCTGTCGCCGTCATCCTGCTCGGTGTGCTCGGGACGCTGGTGATGGCGATGGAATACAACGAGGGTGCTGCACTCTCCGCACCGGAACCGCCGGCACTCGTGTTGTTCTCCGCCGCCGGCATGTTGCTGCTCGTCGGTGCGCGCGATCTGATGCTGATTTTCCTCGGCATCGAAGTGATGTCGCTCGCGATCTACATTCTGACTGGCCTCGATCGCAGCCGAGCCGGATCTGCGGAAGCGGCGCTCAAGTATTTCCTGCTCGGTGCGTTCTCGACCGGATTTCTGCTGTACGGCATGGCGCTGCTTTACGGTGCGACCGGTACGACAAATCTGACCGAAATGGCCGCTGCGATCACGCAGAACGATCTCGCGCGCGACCCGTTGCTGATCGGCGGACTGGCGTTGTTGTTCGTCGGCTTCTCGTTCAAGGTCGCGGCAGTCCCGTTTCATATGTGGACGCCGGATGTGTACGAAGGTGCGCCGACGCCGTACACGTCATTCATGGCAGCGGGTGTGAAGACGGCTGCATTCGCCGCCTTTGCTCGCCTCCTGCTGGACGGCCTCGGTCCTGCCTATGCCTCGTGGCACTACGCCGCCTGGGTGCTGGCGGCAGTCACGATGGTGGTCGGCAACGTGCTCGCACTGGCGCAGCAGAACGTCAAGCGCATGCTGGCGTATTCCAGCATCGCACACGCCGGGTATCTGCTGGTTGCCATCACGAGTCACTCGGCCGAGGGTGTCGCCGCGATCGTGTTCTACGCGCTGGCGTATACACTGGCGACGGTTGGCGCCTATGCGGTGCTGTGCATCGTCTCCGGCGGGATCGAGAAGCGCACGCGCATGAGTGATCTGGCGGGACTTTCGCGGTCGCGACCGGCGCTCGCGACCGCGATGGCGATCTTCATGCTGTCGCTGATGGGTTTTCCGGTGGCCGGCGGGATGGGATTCTTCGCGAAATGGTACGTATTGCGGGCCGCACTCACGTCGCCCGCGCCGCAAACGAAGCTGGCGATCATTCTGGTGCTCGCGAGCCTCGTGTCGGCCGGGTATTACCTCTCGGTTGTGGCGACGATGTTCATGAAGCCGCCGGTTGAAGCTGCGACGCCTGTCCGCGTCGTCGATGCCCGCATGACCGGCGGCATCATCGCCGTCGCTGCCGTGCTGCTGCTCGCGCTTGGTGTGTATCCATCGCCGGCTGTCGGTTGGGCGAAAGCCAGCACACTTCCAATGACTCCAGGACGATCGGCCGGCGCCTCGCAGGTGCAGGCCTCTGTTACGTCCGATTCCCGGCCCGTGCTTCCATGACCATCGCCGCTGGAATTTTTCGGCAATACGACATTCGTGGTGTTGTTGGAGATGACCTGACCATCGAAGCCGCCGAAGGCATCGGTCAGGCCTACGCCGCGCTGCTCGACGAGCGCGGGATCGCGGGACCCGTCGCCGTGGGTCGTGACAACCGACCGAGTGGCACGGCGCTCCGTGAAGCGCTCGTGAAAGGCCTCACGACGCGCGGTCGCGATGTCATCGACATCGGTGTCGGGCCAACACCACTACTCTACTGGTCGCTGCATCATCTGCGGGTGGCCGGTGGCATTCAGATCACCGGTTCGCACAATCCGCCCGAATTCAACGGCTTCAAGCTCTGCGTCGGAACCGGTTCACTGCATGGCGGCGGTATTCAGCGCCTGCGCGAACTGCTCGATGCGCCGGCAACTGCGCACACCGGTACGGTACGCGCCGAGAATCTGAACGCGGCATATGCGGATGACATCGTCGAGCGCACCGGGCCACTGCCGCGTCGGCTCAAGGTCGTGCTCGATGCAGGCAACGGTGCGGGTGGCCCGCTCACTGAAGTGATCTTCGCGCGCATGAACATCGATGCCACGTATCTCTTCTGCGAGAGTGATGGCACGTTCCCGAATCACCACCCCGATCCGACCGTCGAGGAAAATCTGCTCGACCTGATCGGGGCCGTGCAGCAGCAGGGCGCGGACATCGGTATCGCATTCGATGGTGATGCCGATCGCATCGGCATCGTGGACGCGCACGGCACGATCATCTGGGGCGACTACCTGCTGCTCCTGTACGCGCGTGACGTGTTCGCGCGGACCGGTGGCGGTCAGGCGATCATTTTCGACGTGAAGTGTTCGCAGGCGCTGCCGGATGCGATCACGAAAGCGGGCGGTGTGCCCGTGATGTGGAAGACCGGCCACTCCCTCATCAAGGACAAGATGAAGGAGTTGCATGCCCCCGTCGCCGGCGAGATGTCGGGCCACATGTTCTTCACCGAAGGGTTCTACGGCCACGATGACGCGCTCTACGCGGCCGCGCGTATCCTGCGCATCGTGTCATCGAGCGCCGGCAGTGTGCGCGATCTGCTCGCTGATGTGCCGTCGTATTTCAGCACCCCGGAGTTGCGCATCGAATGCGGTGACGAGAAGAAGTTCGCACTCGTCGAGGCCGCAACCGCGCACTTCCGCACGTCGCACGACGTCATCGATGTCGACGGCGCACGGGTGCTCTATGGTGACGGCTGGGGACTTATCCGGGCGTCCAACACGCAGCCAATCGTCGTCTGCAGGTTCGAAGCGTTGACCGCGGAACGTCGCGACGAAATCCGTGCCGAGTTCTACGCATGGATGCGCACGCAAGGCGTCGCCGTCTGATCGTGCTGCGTCAGCGCCCGTGATCATCCGTCGTCGCGGGTTACTGACGCTTGTGTTGTGTGTGGCGCTGGTGCTGGCCATCGGACGGGCGTGGGGCGCACTGATCGGGGATCACGCCTGGTTCGACGCGGTCGGATTCGGTGATGTCTGGTGGTGGCGCACGAGCGTCGCGCTGACACTCAAGTTGGCCGCCGGCACGCTCGCGACGTGCATCATGCGCGCGCATCTGGAAGCCATCCGGCGCTCGTTCGTGAGTGTCGTGGTGCCAGGCACCGTCGGCAATCTGGAGTTCAACGGCGCAGTCCCCGATCGCACGATTTCATTCGTGCTGTGGGCGTTCGCAATCGCCATCGGCGTGCTGCTCACGGTGCCACTCGACGACTGGATTCCGCTCGCGAATGTGCTCGATGCGCGGCCGTTCGGCGAATCCGATCCGTACTTCCAGTACGACCTCGCGTTCTGGACGACGTGGCTGCCGTTCGAGATGCAGGCCTACACATGGGCACTGCTCGCGCACGCCGTCATGTCGATGGTCACGGTTGTCGGCTATGTGCTCACACGAGGCATCGGGACCGACGGTCGCGCATTGCGCGTCACGCGACATGCACGCCGACACGTCACGGTGCTCGGTGCCATGCTCCTTGGCCTGATTGCGTGGAGTTATCGTATCGACGGCTTTGATCGCCTGGTGCATGGCACGGGTGGCGAAGGCGCGTTCGGTTTCGCCGACCACCGTGTCGGCCTGCCGGGCGGCATCGTGATGCAGGTGATCTGTCTCGCGGCTGCGGGCGTCGTGATCTGGAGCGCCTGGTCACGGCAACCGCGCGCTGGTATTGCGGCAGTCACCACCGTGCTGTTGATGGCGCTGCTGCTGCGACAGGGCATGCCCTTGCTCGCCGACAGCGTGGATGGCGGCGGAGACACTGTCGCGCGCGAGCGACGGTATCTCGATGCCGGTGCGAGCTTCACGCGGCGCGCGTACGAATCCGATCGTGTGATCGCGGCAGCACCGAGTGACACGGCATCGCTGCCTGCGACACCATTGTGGGATCGAGCAACGGTGCCGCACACGGCACCCGGCCGGCTCGGTGCGTTGCTCGCCTGGAACCCGAGCAACGGCATGCCCGAGGCTGTCGTCTTCGATGCGTTGCGCGCCCCCGGCCTTCTGCCGACATGGCGCGCGATTCCCATCGACATCACGTCGGAGAATCCGCTGCGCAACGTCACTGCGCGCACCGGTCGCACGCTGCCGCCGATCGTTGTCAGTGATTCGGGACGCGGATACGCAATCGTGAGTGATCCCGCACGGCATATCGCCGCGCCGTCGATTGCGGGCACGTCGGCACGACTCGCGCATGCATGGAATCAGCAGAACCCGCGCCTCCTCTTCGGCGAGATGCCCGGTCCATCGCCGGTGCTGATCACTGTGCGTGACGTGCGCGAGCGGGTCGCGCTCCTCGCGCCGTCACTGCACGCTGGCGCGCATGTGGTACCCCTGGTGTTCGCCGACTCGCTACTCTGGGCGCTCGACTTGTATGCCGTCAGCGCGAGTTATCCGTTGAGTGAACACGTGATGCTGGACGGCGATGAGTTTTCAGCGGCGCAATTCGCCGCCACCGCGCTGGTGAATGCACACACCGGTCGCGTGACACTCGTCACCGATCGAAATCCGCCGCTGCTCGCGCGCCGACCACTCGAGCGACTGGCGCGACATCTGCTGCCGATAGCAGCGTTGCCCGAATCGCTTCGTCGCGCGCTCCCGCCGCGAGCCGACGCACTGCAACTCGAAGCCGGCATTGCCGCCCATTTCGGCTCGCGGGCGGTGCAGGAAGACACGACGGGCTTTGTGCGGCGAGGCGGACCGCTCATCGAACTCTCACTGGTGCACGGCGTCTCGGCCGACAGCGTCTTTGCCAACGAGGAATTCGTGCCGGTCTGGCTGCCGACGCGCCGCGCGTACGCGCTCACAGCCGCCGCTATTGATGCGCGCGGCGTCGTGCGCGGCGTCGTCATCGCACCGGGTGGCGAGGATCGGCGCACACGCTGGCTGCCGAGCGCCGATGGCGCGCCGTACGAGGGTGTGGTGCGTGGTGCGCAGGAAACATCGGATTCCTTGCGGCAGCCGGGCAGTCTCGCGGGCGCTCGCCGGAGTGCGACGCGCGTGCTCCCGGGCGCCGGCGCGCCACGATTCCTCACGCCGTACTTCACGCTGCGTGATGGTCGGCCGACGCAGATTGCCGCCGTCCTCCTGACGGACGGGATGCATCGCGGGGTGGCACAGACGATTCCCGAAGCGGCGATCAGCTGGCGCGACGGAGGCCGGACGCCGGTCCCTGGGTCCACCGCTGCGGCGATGTATCGACAGATGCGCGACGCGCTGCAGCGTGGTGCGTGGAGTGAGTTCGGCGCCTCGTTCGACGCGCTCGGACGAGCCCTGGGTGTGCCCCGGGACTCGCTCCCCCGATGACTGTAGTCCCGGCGGTTAACTTGCCGTCGGCCCCTCGGCGCCCGATGCGGGCGCTGCGTCCTCCCCCGCCGTCCGTCGTCGACGGCTGCGGCGACTTTTCGTCCAACGTCACAATCGCTGCAATCACTCGATCGCAGATGGAGCGTGTGTGAACCTACATGAATATCAGGCCAAGGAGATTCTCAGGCGCCACGGCGTCCCGATCCCCGAAGGCGACATCGCAACCACGCCCGACGCGGCTGAAGCACTCGCGGTGAAATACGGTGTGCCAGTGATGGTGAAGGCACAGGTCCACGTCGGTGGACGCGGCAAGGCCGGCGGCGTGAAGTACTGCGCGACGCCCGCTGCGGCGAAGGAAAAAGCCACTGCGATCCTTGGCATGGACATCAAGGGCCTGACCGTCCTCAAGGTCCTCGTCACTGTCGCCGAAGACATCGGCAGCGAAGCGTATGTCGGCATCATCGTCGATCGTGCGACCAAGAAGCCGGTGTTCATGGTCAGCGCGGCCGGCGGTATCGACATCGAGGAAGTCGCCGCGACGACGCCGGAGAAGATCAAGTACCACCCCGTCGATCCGCGCTACGGTTTGCGGACGTTCGAAGCGATGGAGATGGGATTCTTCCTCTATCAGGATGTGAAGCAGGCACGCGCCGCCGCGAAGATCATGCAGCAGCTGTATGCCGCATTCATCGAGAGCGGGTGCTCACTCGCCGAGATCAATCCGCTGGTCGTCACGCCGACCGGCAAAGTCGTGGCGGTGGACGGCAAGATGGTGATCGACGACAATGAACTCGAGCGGCTGCCCGCGATCGAGGCATTGCGCGACGAAAGCAGCGAAGAGGCGAGCGAAGTCGAAGCCCGCAAAGCGAACCTCACGTTCATCAAGCTCGATGGCAACGTCGGCTGCGTCGTCAACGGCGCAGGTCTCGCGATGGCCACGATGGATCTCGTCAAGTATTACGGCGGCGACCCGGCGAACTTCCTCGATATCGGCGGCTCGTCGAATCCGGAGAAGGTTGTCAATGCGCTGCGCATCATCACGGCCGACAAGAACGTGAAGGCGATCCTGTTCAACATCTTCGGCGGCATCACGCGCACCGATGACGTCGCGAACGGTATCGTCACCGCGACCAGGGCCAATCCGCTCACCGTGCCGATCGTCATCCGACTGACGGGCACCAATGAAGAACTGGCGATGAAGATCCTGACCGAGAATGGCTTCAGCGCATCGTCCGACATGGATGAAGCGGTGCAGAAGGCTGTCGCCCTCGCGACGGGAGCCGCCAAGTGAGCATCTTCATCGACAACAACACCGCGCTGCTGGTGCAGGGCATCACGGGCCGCGACGGTTCGTTCCACGCGAAGCAGATGATGGAGTACGGCACGAAGGTCGTGGGCGGCGTGACGCCGGGCAAAGGTGGCCAGATGTTCGAAGGCACCGTGCCGATCTTCAACACCGTCGCGCAAGCGGTGGCCGCGACTGGCGCGAACACCTCGGTCATCTACGTGCCGCCGCCGTTCGCGGCCGACGCGATGATGGAAGCGGCAGCCGCCGGCGTGAAGCTGATCGTCTGCATCACCGAGGGTGTGCCGGTGCTCGACATGACGAAGGTGTATCCGTACGTGAGGGAGATGGGTGCGCGCCTGCTCGGTCCGAACT